>QXZR01000065.1:4313-7940 GCA_009886265.1 Flavobacteriaceae bacterium | reverse complement strand
TTACTCATTTCAATCGCAAAATTCACTCGAATTGACAGAACTTAATCAAAATGCACAACGGGTAATAATATTGAAAACAGACCGGGTTCTATGACGTGATTGATGACAAATAGGGGAGTAGCAATTGATATGTTTTTTCAGTAGGCAAACCCACAACATTGGTATAAGAACCCATTATTTTGGATACGCCAATCAGGCCAATCCAATCTTGTATACCGTAACCTCCTGCCTTGTCCAAAGGTTTATAAGTTTTCGCGTAATGAGTGATGTCTGCTTTTGATAATGCAGCCATACTTACTTTTGTTGTTGCCTGAATGCAAGTCTGTTTTTCTTTGGAACTTAAACAAACAGAAGTGATAACCTCGTGCGTTTCGCTAGATAATTTTGATAGCATCTCAATAACATGGGCTTCATCTTCGGGCTTGCCTAGTGCGATATTGTCAAACCAAACAATGGTATCGGCAGTAAGCACCAGCTCGTTTTGCTGAAGTTGTGGCTGATGAGCCTTTCCTTTTAATCGTGCTAAAAAATCAGTGATTTCAACGCCTTTTAGTTCTTGTGGATATATTTCCTCCACGGCTAAAACACGTTGCTCAAAGACCACACCCATTTGTTGTAAAAGGGCCACACGCCTGGGAGAGCCAGAACCAAGGAATAATTTATAGGTCATTTGCTGTCGTTACGGGCATTGGTGAGCGTTCCCCACTTGCCTTGTACCTTTAACACTTGTTCAATTACGTCTCGAACACAGCCTTTACCGCCGTTTTTGTGTGAGATATAGTCTGCGGCAGCTAAAACTTCTGGAACGGCGTCATTTGGACAACATCCAAGCCGAACCAATTCCATGGCTTCTACATCAGGAATATCATCACCCATAAAGAGCATGTTTTCAAAGCTTATGTTGTTTTCTTTGCTGAACTCGTGCAGTATACCTCCCTTTTGATGTGCACCTAAATACACGTCTTTGACACCTAGTTGATTGAGGCGCATCCTAACGGCTTCGTTTGTGCCGCCCGAAATGATAACAACACCATAGCCAGCGTGAAGCGCTGCTTTAACCGCATAGCCATCTTTAGTATTCATGGTACGTATCATTTCACCATCGGGCAAAATGGTAATGCTGCCATCGGTAAATACACCGTCTACATCAAAAATAAAAGTGGTTATATGTCTAAATTCTTCTTTGTAACTCATTTGTTATGTGTTTTATAAATAGATTGACTCAATGCGCGATACAATGCAGCTTCTTCGGCCGTCAAGATATCAATATGTTTTGACTGTGTCTTTATGTCGTTTCGTTTGGCCGGCCCAGTTTGATGCTTAGCTGCATCGGAGTCAAGACTGCGGGATAGCGTCTCTTTGATAATCGGGTGGAGCAAGGCATGGGGGAGTGCTGCATTTGAAGTGATTTCTTGGCTAATACCCAAAAGGTGATTGCAGAAGTTATTTGCAAATACGGCTGCTGCGTGGAGGTAAAGGCGTTGTTTTGTGGTCACAAAATGGACTTCATTGCTCAATTGCTGCGCAAGCTTTTCGAGCAAATCTAAGTCAGTCTTAGTATTTGCTTCCAAACAGATGGGAATGTTTTTCCAGCTTAGCTTTTGGTCTTGTGAAAAACGTTGTAATGGATAGAAAACCCCGCTGCGTTTATGGGGTGCCAACACAACTGTTGATTGGGCTGCCGCCGTATGCACCACCAAAGCGTTTGTCGTAAAACTTTGTGCGACTTCCGATATGTGGTCATCTGAAATGGCTAAAATGCAAACATCCACTTTAATATCACTTTGGAACGCATTAAAATAGGGTGTGGTATTTGCTCGTGGCGGATTTTCTTTTCTGCCAATCCACTGCACACAGGAAATGGATTCTAACCCTTCAAAGGCATTTAAAAAATGTGTGGCAAGATTACCAGTGCCAAAAAGTGCTATTCGCATCATTGTTCAAAATTACAAATAACTATATACTTGCAAATGACTTTATATGAATTTCATTAGGTTTGCACAAAATTGGATATGAAAACAAATCAAACTTTCACGATGATTAAGCCCGATGCTGTCGGAAATGGCCACATTGGTGCGATATTGAATAAAATTGCAGAAGCAGGCTTTACGTTTAAAGCATTAAAGATGACACGTTTGTCTCAAACAGCTGCAGAGGCTTTTTATGCCGTTCATAACGAACGTCCATTTTTTAATGATTTGGTTTCGTTTATGACCAGTGGTCCTATTGTAGCCGCTGTATTGGAGAAAGACAATGCCGTTGATGATTTTCGTACCCTAATTGGCGCTACCAACCCCGAAGAAGCAGCAGTAGGAACCATCCGTAAATCTTTTGCAACGTCTGTTGGCGAGAATGCGATTCACGGTTCTGACAGCGACGAAAATGCAGCAATTGAGATTGCTTTTCACTTCCCAGAAAGTGAGCAGTTTTAACGCAACACCAGTTTCGTAATACAATCTTTTTCTAAGCCCTCATTGAGCATGACAATGATATTGTCTTTGCCGTAATTTAGTTCTTCACGTAGTACAGAAGAGGTAAGGCTTACGTGTAACGTGTCTCCTACTAACTTAACTGATGTGGTATATGCTTGTACTCCAGAACCCATGAGTTCAGCCCACAAAGCTGCCACCTTGACATTGTCAAGGCCTTTTTCCAGCTTATTTGCAGCCGTAAACTGACGCAGTACGTCTTCTATCGGTTGCGGTTCATCTTTTCGTGCGCTCATGGCTGATATTTTACATAATGAAAGACGACACCTCGAGCATCTTTTAGCTTTAACTTGTCAGCTGTTAGTGTCGTGATTTCTTCTTGCCAGCTTTGGTTTTGTTTGCTGTATGTAATAATGCATTTATTTTCCAAAAAAGCAATGCTGAACGGCACAAAATCATTCGAACTGTTGAATTGCTTGTTGAACAATGGCTTTAGTTTTTTTCTAATCCCATTTTGGTCATCAAGCTCAAAAAAATCAACATCAACAGTGGATTTATATTGTTTTTCTTCACCGCTTGGCGACACCGCTTTGTCAATACGCCAATAGCCATTAAGTTGATCTAAATCTGCCGGTTTTACATTGGCAGTACAGCTTATCAAAAGCAAGCATAAGAGGGGATATACTATTCTCATAAGTGATGTAGTTGGAAGGCTTGTTCTGTTTTTTTTATAACCGCTTCTGTTCGTTCGGGGTGTGTATCGGTAATAAACAGTTGGCCAAAAGAGGATTCGTGCACCAGACTGATGATTTTAGAAACACGCTCTTCGTCTAGCTTGTCAAAAATATCATCCAAAAGCAAGAGAGGCGTCACAGTTGTAATTTGTTTTAGCATATCAAATTGCGCCAATTTTAGTGCGATTAACAGCGACTTACGCTGTCCTTGGCTGCCAAATTTCTTAATGGGGTATCCGTCAATTTGAAACACCAAATCATCTTTGTGAATACCCACGGTGCTGAATTGTGCCATGCGGTCTTGCGTAGCTGCGTTTTCGAGTAGCTTACCAAAATCTTCTTCCAACAGTTGACTTTGATATGACACACTTACATTTTCTTTAACACCACTTATGGCGGCATATCGCTTTTTAAACAAAGGTTCAAAGGTGGATAGGTATTTGACTCTAGTTTGGTGAATGGGT
>QXZR01000065.1:0-4303 GCA_009886265.1 Flavobacteriaceae bacterium | reverse complement strand
CCTAGGGACACCAACTGCTCGTTGTAGATTTCTAATGTTTCATTTGCACCTTGCCCATAGCGCCCCATTTGCTTTAGCAGGGCATTGCGCTGTTGTAATACTTTCTGATACTGTATGAGCTGATGCAAATAGGTTTTGTCTGCTTGTCCAATCAGACGGTCGATAAAACCCCTTCTGGTTTGACTGCCTTCGTTGATTAGGTCTACGTCAGATGGAGAAATCATTACAGTAGGAAGCAGGCCAATATGCTCTGAAAGTTTTTTGTATTTCTTGCCGTTGCGAATAAATACTTTGGTGGCTTCGCGTTTGAGCAAACATTCGATGCGTTCCATACGGTCATCACGCTCAAAGTGTCCTTCAATTCGCATAAAGTCGGCCTGATGTTGTATTGTATGGGCGTTTACAGCAGAAAAATAGCTACGTCCCATGGCCAAATGGTAGATAGCATCTAGCGTATTGGTTTTTCCTTTCCCGTTATTTCCAACAAAACAATGAATAGGCGCATCGAATGTATAACTTGCATTTGACACGTTTTTATAGTTGGTAATCTCGAGGGCGTTAAGACGCAAACTGCTCATAAAACAATATATATTTAAGAAGCATCCAAAATAAACATTTTGGCGGCAAGGAGTATTGGAATAAAAATTTTATTTTTGCGACTATAATATGTTATAATGGCTACGTACAAAAAACGCGGAGGTAAACCAAAAATGCCCCAACAACAAGCACCAGAGCAAGAGAGTGTAACAGCTGAAGTATTTTCAACACTTGACACTTCTGCAGGTCGTGCAGAGGCTTGGGTCTCTCGAAATCAGAACTATATCCTATCCTTTATCGGCCTCGTGGTCGTAGGAGTATTTGGTTATTTGGGCTATGAAAACTATGTGGCTAAGCCCATGCAAGAGGAGTCTACAAACCTCATGGCACAGGCACAAGCCCACTTTAGTGAAGCTTTGGAAGATCCAACTTTGCAAGATTCTTTGTTTGTGCTCGCCCTTGAAGGTGACGGACTAAACCCCGGATTTATAGAAATCATCAACAGCTATGGTGGTTCTGCGGTTGCTGAAATCGCCACTTACAACGCTGGCATGATATATTTGCAACGCGGGGAATACGATATTGCCATTGATTATTTAGAAGATTTTTCTGCTAACGATCCTGTATTGGGCGCACTTGCGCTTGGCGGAATTGCTGACGCATTCACGGAGCTAAACCAACTTGAAGATGCTTTAGGCTATTATCAAAAAGCAGCTAATTATGCTGATAATGATATGACAACGCCTCGTTTTTTACTTAAAGGTGCTCAGGTAGCCTTAAGTTTAGATGCCAAGTCTGATGCCACATCAATGCTAGAAGCCTTAGCGGCAGACTATGCAGAAACCCCTCAGGCAACACATGTTGAGGTTCTATTAGCCCAAGCCCAAAACTAGTATGGCGACGGCACAACACGGTCCTTTGAATTTAGATGCTGTGCCTAGCGCAGCCGCTCTTCGAATTGCCGTTGTTGTTTCTGAATGGAATGCCGAAATAACAGAAAATTTATATCAAGGCGCCCATGCTGTGCTTGAGCAAAAGGCTTGTTCTGCAATTAAGCGTATAGACGTTTCGGGTAGTTTCGAATTGGTTTATGGATGCAAAGTAGCCATGAATGCGGGTTACGATGCTGTTATTGCACTAGGAAGTGTGATTAGAGGTGAAACAGCTCATTTCGATTATGTGTGTGAAGCGGTAGCTATAGGAATTAAAGACCTTAATCTTCAAGGTAAATCTCCCGTTATTTTTGGAGTACTCACCGATGATTCTTTGTCACAAGCTAAAGCCAGAAGTGGTGGAAAGCTAGGAAATAAGGGTGCAGAAGCTGCTGTTGCAGCCATCAAGATGGCAACGCTTGCTATTTAAAATACTTTAAGGGAACCCACAACATACCAAAACATTCCCCTTTTGCTTTGCCAAGGTGTTTATGGTGGATTTTGTGCGCGCGCCTTACGCCTCTCGCATAGCGGTTGTTGGCATTACGCCATATTTTAAAACGCTGATGAATAAAGATGTCGTGCACCATAAAGTACGCCAATCCATAAGCAAAGATGCCTATGCCGATGGCTAGTCCTGGAGTAAAACCATACTCTCCCCATAATATTACACAGCCCATACTCACAACTGCATAGAAAATAAAAAACAGGTCATTGCGTTCAAACCAAGAGTTGTGGTCTTTGTGGTGGTGGTCTTTGTGAAGCGACCACAAAAAGCCATGCATAACATATTTATGGCTAAACCACGCCATAAATTCCATAACAAAAAACGTTAGAAAAAACACACTAATTTGGGCAATCAGGGACATGGACTTAAACTTATAGTAGATTAAATTGATAACGAATAAATGAACGCGCCAACACATCTACTTTTTGATAATTCGGCACGCGAATCCTCTTGGATTTTATCTGCGTTGAAGGTGTTTTTTTAAGTTTTTTGAGTAGGCGTAAATAATATTTATATGCCGTGTAAACACCAAATTTAGCATCATCTGGCAATTGAAAAATGCCCTTCAAACCAGCACTAAAGTCAGCTTCAATTTCGTCGATTATTGCCTGTTTTGAATCTTCATCGAAGGCATTCATATCAACGTTAGGAAAATAGGAGCGCTCTAGATGTTCGTGATCTGCTTTTAGGTCTCTTAAGAAATTAACTTTTTGGAAAGCCGAACCCAACCGCATGGCAGAATCTTTTAAAGATTCAAATAGGGTATCATCTCCTTTGACAAAAACTTTTAGGCACATTAAACCTACTACATCTGCAGAGCCGTATATGTAAGCTTTGTACTCTTCGTCGCTTAAGTATGTTTTCTTAGATAAATCCCAATGCATGCTTTGCATAAAAGCATTTATGTATTCACGGTCAATGTTGTAGCGGTGTACCGTTTCTTGAAAGCTGTTTAAAATGGGGTTTAGGCTAATTCTATCTGTCAATGCTTCTTCTAATGATCGCTCAAAGCGGGCAAATAATTCCGCTTTATTGTAATCGTGAAAGGAGTCCACAATCTCATCGGCGAAACGGACAAACCCATAGATATTGTATATGTCTTGACGGATTTCGTTGGAGAGTATGCGAGTTGCTAGTGAAAAGGACGTACTGTAAGATTCAGTAACGATTTTACTGCTCTGATGCGAAACTTGATCGAATAGCGCTTTCATATTTTTGCCTTGATGCTTGTAAATATAAAGTAATTATCGTGTCAATTTACCCTAAGGGCATAAAATGTTAAGTATTTACTAAACAACATTCAACGCGTAAATCACATCATCAATAGACCTGAATTTACGCATTTTATCAGGCATTTCATCTGACATGAATTGAACTTGATAGCCTAAAATCCATAATTCGCTGTCAATATTTTCAATGATTTCTGAATTAAAAGTATTTAAATAAGCTTTGATTTTATCCTGCGAAGGCTCAATAGTGAAGTAGGAAATAAACGTAATCGGCTCTCCTATGTCGACTAGATTGCTTAAACTTTCAATTGGAACGGACTGCCCTAAGAATACACATTGAAAACCATTGTTTAGCACTTCGTATTGTAAATACAACAGCCCTAACTCGTGAATTTCATTATCCGGCAGGAATAAAACAAACCTACGATCAGTTCTGCGGGTAGATTTTTGCTGTAAATCCTCGCACATGGCGTGAATTTTTTGCTTTACCAAGCTCGTAATGAAGTGCTCGTGTGACGGGCTGATGGAATTTGTTTGCCACAATACGCCCAATTCGTTCATTAATGGAACAAATACGTTTTTAAATACCTCACTAAATGAAAACTGCTCCAGTAAATCGTTAAAAGTTTTGGTAAACAACCTTTGATCGAAATTAATCATGGCCAGTTTAAACAAACCTATAGACCAATCGTCTGCATTTTTGTTTATGGTAAGCTTGTGAACGTTTTCATTTATTTCCTGTGGGCTGAGTAGTGCTATTTTAGAAATCTTATACCCATTGTTGTATAATAGAGTGACGTTCAGCAGTTTCTGTAGGTTTTCAAGATTGTAGAGGCGTATGTTGGTGTCGGTTCGTTCGGGCTCAAATAGGTTGTATCGCTTTTCCCATATACGAATGGTGTGTGCCTTAATTCCTGATAGATGTTCCAGGTTTTTTATACTAAAATTACTTTTAACGCGATCCATTTGTTTAATGTTTTATAAACACTCTTAAACAAAATTACAAAAAAAATAAATATAAAGTCCTGAAAATAAAAGAAATAAAGAAATGTGCGCACGAGAGGAATCGAACCTCCACGGGATTTAACTCCCACTAG
>QXZR01000064.1 GCA_009886265.1 Flavobacteriaceae bacterium | reverse complement strand
GCTATTTCAAGCGCAGCTGCAACAACAGCTGCTTCACAGCCTGTGCAGGTCATGCCAAAAACCTTAAAGTGTTGTTTTTTCATGTGTTTATCTTTTTAATTAGTGGCCACATGTAACCTTTGTGATTAAAATACTGCTGCGATATGCTTCAATATTATTTTAATCGTGTAGGTTTCATTTGGGTAAATTTAATCCACCACCAGGGGCACTTCGATCAATAAGACTTGGGTGTCTTGGTGTGCGGTAATTTCAAATGTAGCAATTTTTGTAATACCCAAAGCATCGCGTTTTCCAAGTACTTGCTCTCCTATTTCAACTTCACCTTCAATGACAAAGGCATATACGCCGTTGCCTTCCGATTTTAGGTCATAATACGTTGCATGTTCCGCATCCAAATCAAGCATGTGAAACCATGCGTTTTGATGAATCCAAACGCCCTGGTCGTCGGGATTAGGGGATAGAATTTGAAACGGCTCATTTTTTTTATGAAGGCTATCAATGGGGATTTGATCATAGCGTGGTGCTACGTCACGTTGGTTGGGAAAAATCCAAAGTTGAAGCAAACTGATTTCCCTATCTGCGTTTTTATTGTACTCGGAATGATACACGCCAGTACCTGCACTCATCACTTGTATCTCCCCTTCTCGAATCACCTCGGCATTGCCCATGCTGTCTTTGTGTTCCAAATCGCCACGCAATGGAATGGTGATGATTTCCATATTGTCGTGCGGGTGGGTACCAAACCCCATGCCACCCTGAATGGTGTCATCGTTGAGCACACGGAGTGCACCAAACTGTATGCGCTCGGGATTAAACCAGCCTGCAAAGCTAAAGCTGTGTTTGGCTTGTAGCCAACCGTGATCGGCGCTTCCTCTAGAATCGGCTGGGTGAAAGATTGTTTCCATTGCTTTTTTTCAAAAATAGGACAATATTATTTTGCTGCTACGAGTTTCAAAAGATAGTCAATGGCCACATTGGTATCATCTGGAAAGTCAATATTTGGAACAGCAGTATCGTCAACCCAAGCGGATAGTTTTGGAATGGATTGCTTGGAAAGTTTGGACAATACAGGAATGTCGAGGTCTGCCAATGCAGCAGCGTTATAGTGCTGCTCATGCTGATCGCGCATTGGAATAACCAATAGTTTTTTCTTTAAAAACAAGGCCTCGGCGGGCGTTTCAAAACCAGCGCCACACAATACGCCAGTTGCCTTTGCCATGCTTGCTTGGAAGGCTGTTCCGCTAGGCGGTTGGACGGTTACATTTTCAACCGAATAGGCTTTGGTACAATGTTTTGAAAACACTTCCCATTGGGTTTGAGGAATTTGGGTGAGGATTGAACAAATAAAGCTGTCCGCATAAGCGGGCAAGTAAACGGTATACTTGTTTTGTTGACTCGTTTGCTGGTTTCGTATTGCATCGCGTATGATGGGGAAAAAGATATGCGGGGCGTATCGCTTAAAGTGAAACCCCACACCCGTTTGGGCAGGTGCATAATGGTTTAGAACCCAGCGAATAATGGCGGGGACTCGTGACGGTTTTGGCACATCGGCAAGCAATGCATACTGATGGCTCATGGCAATGCAAGGTACCTTTTTTTGCTTTGATGCCCAGGCGGTAACCGGTTCAAAGTCGTTTATAACGAGGTCGTATTGGGTCACGGGAACTTTTGCTATGTCGATGCATAAGCGAATGGGATTGTTTCTAAAAATGGTTTGTGACCATTGAATACCTCCTTTCTTTCCAAAAACAAAACCAAAGCCTCTATAATGGTATTTAACTGGAAAGCCAAGGCTAATATCAGCTGCTGTGCCGCTGGTGAGTACATCCACATCGGCAAATTGCCTTAGGGCAGGGACTAATTTTTGTGCGCGACAAATATGTCCGTTTCCCGTGGCCTGAACTGCGTATAGGATTTTCATTCAATAAAATCAGCTACTATTTTACCAGATATTAGTGCGGGCGGAACGCCAGGGCCAGGAACGGTAAGTTGTCCCGTAAAATACAGTCCATCAACGGTTTTACTCTTCATTTTGGGTCGTAAAAATGCGGTTTGCAACAAGGTGTTGGCCATCCCATAGGCATTGCCTTTATAAGAGTTATATACCTCTTTAAACTCTTTGACACAAAACGATTCATTGAATAGAATATGTGATTTTATTTCGGTGTCGGTCAACGCTTCCATACGGTTGAGTACCATGTCAAAGTACTTTTCGCGCAACTCGGGCGTGTCCTCTAGATTGGGCGCTATGGGGATCAAAATAAAGCAAGCTTCCTTGCCTTTGGGCGCCATTAGTGGGTCGCTTTGTGATGGCAAGTTGACATAAAACAAAGGGTCGTCTGGCCATTCGGGAGTGTCGTAAATACTACCAGCATGGGCATCAAAATCGACATCAAAAAAGAGGTTGTGATGCGCCAGCGTATCGAGCTTTTTGTCCAACCCAATGTAGAACAACAAGGACGAAGGCGCAAAGGTTTTTTTGTCCCAGTAGGCCTCACTGTAAGCGCGATTTTCTTTGGGTAATAAGGTTTCGGTATGGTGGTAGTCTGCTCCTGAAATGACAACATCCGCTTCAATGGTTTTATTGCTAGTGCGAACGCCACTGGCTTTGCCATTTTGGAGTAAAATTTCATCTACCCCGTGGTCAGTGTGATAGCTTACGCCAAGCGATTTCCCCAAGCTTACCATGGCGTCCACAATTTGGTACATACCGCCTTTGGGGTGCCAAGTGCCCAAGCCAAAATCGGCATAATTCATAAAATTGTAGAATGCAGGAGTGCTTTCGGGTTTTGCGCCCAAAAATAAAACCGGGAATTGCAACAAAGAACGTAGTTTCTGGTTCTTGAATTGCTTTTCAACTTGACTTCTAATATTGGTAAAAAACAAGCCCACTTTTTTGACAGTTTGTGGCGTAACTAGCTCAAGGGGCGATACCCCCGGGCGATACACCAAATCCTTGACGGCTATGTCGTAATTGTTACGTGCTTTTTCTAAAAATCGTGTAAGTTTCGCACCACTTCCGGCTTCAATTTCCTCAAAGCGGGCTGCAATTTTGGCTATACTATCCTCCACTGGAAAGACATCGTCTTTGCCAAAGACAACTTGGTAGCCTGGCGATAAACGATCGAGTGTGTAGTAATCGGACACATGTTTGCCGAAGTCACCAAAAAAAGATTCAAATACATCGGGCATCCAATACCACGATGGGCCCATGTCAAAAGTGAAACCGTCTTTTTTAAACTGTCGGGCGCGTCCGCCTAGGGAGTCGTTTTTTTCTAGGACTTGTACTTGATGTCCTTTTTTTGCCAAATAGCAGGCAGCTGATAAGGAAGAGAATCCGGATCCGATAATAACAATCTTTTTCATAGGTGAACAAATTTACCACATATTTTGCTTAGATGGTGTTGTCTGAAAATTGTATCTTTAGAAAAAACAACGCTTATGGCTACTTATGCATGCAATCAATGTGGAATGTCGGTTAACGCTTCTTGTGCAAAATGCGACATGCCTTTAGAGAACGGTCATTTATCCCTTGATGATGGCAGTGAGGTACAAGTTTCCCAATGCCCTTCATGTGAGGGTAAAATCAAATCACCGCTATGTTGCGGAGCAGACATGAGCTGCGAAATCTAATGACACACTACACCGCAGCCAGTTTTGCTGAAGCCCTTGGCACACACGCTGCCGATTGGCAGTGGGATGCAGGATGCATCAAAACCGAGTTGGTATTTAAAGACTTTAAAACAGCCTTTGCTTTTATGTCAAAAGTTGCTGACATGGCCGAAAAACTAGGCCACCATCCCGACTGGCAAAACAGCTACAACCGCATCGGGATTTCATTACGCACCCACGACCAAAATGCCGTTACTACGCTTGATGTAGCGTTGGCTAAACACATAAGTATATTGAATAGGAACTATAAATAGTCCAAAAAAGCAAGGCTAAAAGGTTTCATTCTTCACATATAAACCACCTTTTTTTACATATTCGCATTTGAGGTAGGTATATTTTGTGATGTATACATATTGTATAGATTTTATTTTTCATTTCAATAATATGCAAGTATATATTTGAACAAATCAAAAATTATGAAATACATATTTACTTTTTTAATAATCTCTGTCATGGGATTATATTGTGCTCAGTCGCAAGTAGTCATACAAGACTTTTCTAATCTAACTAACAGCAAACCCGAAGATGTTTATGGTGGTTTTGGAGCTGGTCAAACTGCAGCAAATACTGCTGTAGCTGATCCTGCTGATGCCGCCAACACTGTAAGACAAGTTACAGTTACAGCAGGTGGTGATACATGGAAAGGTGTTTTCTTTAGACCACAAACACATTATATGGATTTAACTTCAAATCAAACTGTAACTATTAAGGTATATTCTGATTCGGCAATTTACCTAAGAGGAATCTTACAGGGTGCCCAAAGTGGTCAGACAACTATTGATGATGCTGCAAACACAGCAGCTCACACAGGTAATGGATGGGAAACGCTTTCATTTACATTTGCAGGTGCAACTGGTGAATGGAATGAATTAGCCATGAGAACTTCTGTTGACGCTGCTGGAGCAATCAATAATACCGCAGCTTACACTGCCTATTTTGATGATCTTACGGCTGTTCAAGGTTCTGCTATTCCAGTTCCTGGAAATCCTGTATTGCAAGACTTTTCTACTTTGAAAAATAATACCCCCGAAGATGTTTATGGTGGTTTTGGAGCTGGTCAAACTGCAGCAAATACTGCTGTAGCTGATCCTGCTGATGCCGCCAACACTGTAAGACAAGTTACAGTTACAGCAGGTGGTGATACATGGAAAGGTGTTTTCTTTAGACCACAAACACATTATATGGATTTAACTTCAAATCAAACTGTAACTATTAAGGTATATTCTGATTCGGCAATTTACCTAAGAGGAATCTTACAGGGTGCCCAAAGTGGTCAGACAACTATTGATGATGCTGCAAACACAGCAGCTCACACAGGTAATGGATGGGAAACGCTTTCATTTACATTTGCAGGTGCAACTGGTGAATGGAATGAATTAGCCATGAGAACTTCTGTTGACGCTGCTGGAGCAATCAATAATACCGCAGCTTACACTGCCTATTTTGATGATCTTACGGCTGTTCAAGGTTCTGCTATTCCAGTTCCCGTTGGTGGTCCAACTACATCTGCTCCTGTTCCAACAAAAAATGCTGATGATGTAATTTCTGTTTTCAGTGATGAATACACAGACGTTGCAACAGATTATGCGCCAGGTTGGAACCAAAATCCAGCAGTTGTTGTAGATTCAAGTTTTGATCCAGGGGATGGTAATAATGTTTTGAGATATGGAGACTTCTCTTACCAAGGAACTATATTAGGAACTGGGGTTGATATGGCTGCAATGGAATTCATGCATTTAGATATATGGGTAGAAAGTGATGACACTAATACTTATAAGGTTACACCAATTGGTGGTAGTGAAAATTTAGTAGATATAACAACTACTCCAGGCTCTTGGAATAGTGTAGACATACCGGTAAGTAGCTTTCCTAATGTAAACTTTAGCAACGTAGAACAAATGAAGTTTGCTGGTGGTACTGGAGCTGGTAATGATATTTATCTTGATAATATATACTTCTGGAAAGAGCCAACAGCTAGCGGTTCAGATGCTAGCTTAAGCGATTTAAAAGTTGATGGAGCTACGCTTAGTGGATTTGGTGCAGCTACAAGTTATACAGTATCTCTTAATGAAGGAACTACCGCTGTTCCTCAAATCACAGCAGTTACAACTACAGATGCCAACGCTTCTGCTGTCATTAATCAAGCAAACGCAATTCCTGGAGATGCAACTGTAGTAGTTACTGCAGCAAACGGGACAACTACTCAAACATATACCGTAAGTTTTATAGATAACCTGCTTGCAACTGCACCAATAACACCCCCTGCTAGAGATGCTGTTGATGTAATTTCTATATATGGAGAAGCATATGGGGCGGCCATTGGTTTAAATAATGTCGGTTGGGACAATGCAGATTTTACTGAGGAAACCATAGCTGGCAACCTAGTCCTTAAAGCGGATTTAAGTGGTAGTCCCTTTTTTGGGTCTGATCTAGCTGTATCTCCTACAGATGCATCTGCAATGACCCATTTCCATATTGATTATTGGGTTGCGGATGTATTTGTTGCAGGACAAACAGTTAGTGCTAAATTTTCAAACCATGCAAATGGGACTGGAGAAACTAATGCTATTGAATCTGTTGATGCACTAGATGCGCAAGGAGTTCAAACTTGGAAATCTATTGATGTTGAAATTAGCACAATCGCTGGTGATAAATCTCGTGCGCATATCGCACAATTTCTTTTAACTGCAGCCAATTCTCAAGGATCTGCATCTTTAGTTTATGTTGACAATATCTATTTTTACAGATCAGCAACTGCTTCTATTAATGATTTCGAAAGCAATGTAAATGTTTACCCGAACCCTGTTGAAAACACACTTAACGTAAGTGCAGGTGTTGTTGTTGACAACGTTAGCATCTTTGACCTTACAGGACGCGAAGTTATGCGTGCTACACCAAATGCAGCAGCATTTAGTTTAGATGTTGCTGATTTAAACAAAGGCATGTACTTGGTAACGGTTAAGGCCGGTGAACAAGAACTAACAACGAAATTGGTAAAATAACCAACCATACTTAATTTCATGTTTAGAATAAAACCCCTGCCAAATGGCAGGGTTTTTTTATGCCGTTGATT
>QXZR01000063.1 GCA_009886265.1 Flavobacteriaceae bacterium | reverse complement strand
AAGCAAACAAAATTTAAACCATAGGCACATCTTCTTCTTTTAATTCAGTAACTTATAATCCTCTTAAATAGGTTAGGGATATGTTTAAACTTGAATATCTCCCAGAAAATATTCAAAGCATCGTTATTAGTGTTATATAATTTTAGTAAATTGTTTAAACATTAAAACAATAATTATGAAAAAAATAATATTTATACTAACAATTCTTTTTTCCCTTAATGGATTTTCACAGTTTGGGATAAAAGTGAACTATGCATCATATACGCTCAAAGCTTCGTTTGAAGGAATAAGCGCAGATGAAACAGCAGACGGATTTGGTGTTGGTTTGGATTATGCTTTTGAATTAGGAAAAACAAAGTTAATTGCAGGGTTGAATGCAGATTTTCTTTCTGATGATGGGGATAGTGAAACTGTTATTACATCCTCTGCTGTTATGCGATATCCACTTGGAGATACTTTTGGTTTGAGAGGTGGATTAGCTCTTGTTAATTGGTCTGATGCAGAAGACCCAATCAAAGCATCTTTGTTGCATTTGCCAATTGGACTTGACGTTGAAGTTTCTGAAAAGATTTCAATAGTTGCTAACTACAGTATTGCTCTGGGAGATAGGCTTGATGGAGAAGGAAAATTAACAGACAACAATATTAATGTAGGCTTACACTATAATTTTTGATTTGACCTCATAACATTACATTAAACTAAAAACCCCCACTTTCAGGGGGTTTTAGTTTTTAAAATATAGCCGGCTCTTTGAATTAACCTATTTTGAATTTAGTTCAAGTTTTTCCAAGCCCCGCCATTATAAGCGCTTATCCCATTTTTAGATAAGATATTTCTAGCTTGAGCGCTTCTAGCGCCACTTGCACAAACCACAACGATTCCGTTTTTATAAGATTTAATTTTAGTGACTTGATTAGCCAGATCATTCAAAGGAATATTGATGGAATTATCAAAATGGCCACGCTTAAATTCTTGAGGACTTCTGACGTCTATAACAATACCGCCATTTTTAATTATTTCCGAAGCGGCCTTGGACTTATTAAATTTAGTAATGAAGTAAAATACGATTACAACCGCAAATAAAATATATACTATGTAATCTTTCATGTTTAAAATATTTTGACAAAAATACTTAAATCATGGATATTAACTTCTTCCTTTAGCGCTGTTGCTTTTTAACGTCATAGAAGGAGCTACTTAATGCAATTCCAATTAAAGTTAGCTCGCTAACATAATATCCAGCACTACAATTTAGTTTGGCAATAAGTTATTTATTAGAACGATGGTAGTAAGGGACACCAATATTACGGTACCCGGAATAAATACATATCTAAAAGTATAGGGTATTGGCTTTAACATTTTTTTATTTTCAAGGATATTCCCGTTTCCATCGAAAACAACCTTTCTGTTGCTTTGAAAATTATTTTCATATTCATAATGCCAAATTTCAAGCACATCTTGTTTTTCAATACTGTTCGCCTTTCCATACTTGGAAATAACCTTAGCTTTTGCATCAGGGGATTTAACAAATTTTGACTGATTTACTGTAGCACAACTAACAAATGTAAGTAGCGGAATGATTAGAAGAATTAATGATTTTTTCATTTAAACAATATATAAAAGTATATTTAAATAATTTTTTTGCTAATAATAATTAAGTGTAAATAAAACTCGGCGCAACAATGTGAAATAGACAAAGTGACCATATCATAGTGAGCTACGTTTAAACGTTAACTAAAATTTGGTATTTTTATGTTATGAAAACAAAACACTTATTTTGGGCTGTCCCCCTTGCAATTATTGTCATTTTAATTTTTTCACTTTTTAGTTTTAACAATAGTGCGGTACGAAAACTAGAAACTGTTAAAACGAGCTTATCAAATGTCGAATCATCTTACCAGCGAAGAGCCGATGTGATAACAGGACTTGTAAATACGGTTAAGGGTGCAGCAGACTTTGAAAAAGAGGTACTCACGGATGTGGTTGAGGCAAGAGCAAAGGCAGGTCAAACAAACATTAACCTAAATGATTTAAATGCCAATAGCATCAATCAATTTGCCGAAGCACAACAAGCTTTATCAGGCGCTTTGTCACGACTATTGGTAACTGTTGAGCGTTATCCAGAGTTAAAGGCCACCCAAAACTTTTTAGAATTTCAATCGCAGTTAGAGGGTACCGAAAACAGAATTAATGTGGAGCGTAACCGATATAACCAAGCGGTAAACACGTACAACACCCACATCAAGGTTTTCCCAAATGCACTTTATGCTGGCTGGTTAGGATTCTCGGAAGAATTTCAAAGATTTCAGTCTAGTGAAGGCTCTCAAGATGCTCCCGAAATTAGTTTTGATTAGGTTTATATGGAGCTAGCGTCATTCCTTTCTCAAGCACAAATTCAAGAGCTTGCAGCCGTAATTTCAAAAGCAGAGCTTTTGACATCTGGCGAGATAAGACTACATCTTGAAGAAAAATGTACAATTGACACCCAAGTCCGTGCTGTTGAAGTATTTGAAGCACTGGGTATGGAGCAAACCAATCTCCGTAATGGCATATTGATTTATATCTCTTATGGGGATCAAAAACTTGCACTATGTGGGGATAAGGGCATCCATCAAAACCTTTCAAAACGTTTTTGGACTTCGCTTGGCAACGGACTAAGACGCGCCTTTAAAAATCAAGACTATTTTAAAGGCATCTCCAATACCATTATGGAGTGTGGCAGGCAGCTAAGAGTACATTTTCCCTATCAACACGATGATATAAACGAGCTTGAAAATCATGTCACCTTTAAAGAAGACCTAACATGATAAAGCAATTTTTATATGTAATAGCTCTGCTCTGCTTTAGTTTCCAGGCATATGCACAATACGAGATTCCTGCAAAGCCTTCTGATCAAAGAGCTGTATATCAGTACAAAAATGGCGTAATAATGGATGAAAAGCCCGCTGGGGCATTAAATCAAAAGCTTGTTAGGTATGCAGATAGCACTTCCACTCAAATTGTCATTGCTTCCATAAACTCAACTAATGGAGAAGACATACTTTATTTAGGCGCGCAATGGGCTAATAAATGGGGTATTGGCCAAGAAAAACAAGACAATGGAATTTTTATTTTAGTAGCAAAGGGCGACAGAAAAATATCCATAAATACGGGTTATGGTGTTGAGGAATTCCTTACAGATGCCTTAAGCAAGCGAATTATCAATAAAACCATTAGACCTGCGTTTAAAAAGGGCGCCTACTACAAAGGCCTTAATAAAGCTACTGATCAAATTATTGCAATACTAGATGGTAATTTTGATGCTAGTGAATTAAAGAAAAGAGATCTTACTCTTTGGGATTTCATTTTTTGGACTTTTATTTTTGTTGTCCCATTTATTGTTATTGGGCACTTGCTGTGGATTAGGCGCGAATGGAAGAAAAGAAAGGGTGATGGTCAAGACGTAACCTTTGGCGAAATATTTAGGGATTACACTTTCAATGACGGAGTATTATACCATCCAGGGGGGAGTATTTCCAGTCAACAATCCTCAGGATCTTACGGCGGCGGCTTTGGTGGCGGTGGTTTTGGCGGCGGTGGCGCCAGTGGCGGTTGGTAATGATACGCCGCTCATAAGTTTACTAATTACGAATCCGTGCGGCTTCTTCAAGTAACGTATATTTGATGGTTTCTACACCTCCCGAAGGATTGTTCAGCAAGTTGGTATTTTCATAAGCATCATTGCTTAAGTTATAAAGCAGCTCCGTTCCATCGTCTTCTACGATGAGTTTATACTCGTCATCCCGAACAGCATAACTCACCGCTCCATTTAACGATTTCTCTGCATAAGCATATGCTCTTGTAGGGGCATTTGCATTATTTAGTAATGAATAGAAACTCTTGCTGTTGTGTTTTTCCGTTATTCCAGCGCCAGCCATTTGGGCAATGGTTGTAAAAAGATCGGTGGATTGTATAAGTGCTGTTTCTCGAACCCCTTTTCTATTAACTCCAGCACCAGCAATTACCATGGGAACATTAATCCCACCTTGATGGATACTTCCTTTTGCTCTTCTGAGTCGATAGGGTGTTTGAATAACTTGACTAGGCGTTCCATTGTCGCCTAAAAAAATGACTATGGTGTTCTCCAAGCCATTTGGAATGGCGGCTATTACCCGCCCAAGCTCTTTGTCTAGAGCTTCGATGGCTGAAAAATAATATGGTAATGGGTTTGCTGCTATACTGGCATCATCTGACGGCAAACTTCCTTGTTGATGTAAGTTGGCAGGGGCAAGGTGAAAGGGCGTGTGTGGCGCGTTAAAGGCCAACCATAAAAACCAAGGTTTTTCTCGGTTACTGATCCAATCGATAGCGCTACTAGAAAATGCCGTGGTGGTATAGGAGGTATTGTCTGTTCTACTGCCATTAGTAACTTCCTTCCAATTGGTGTAAGAACTCACTCCGCCTCCTATAATGCCAGAGAAGTAGTCTATACCCATGTTGTTGGGATCCGTTATGTTATTCGACAAATGCCATTTTCCAATCAGTGCAGTATCATAGGCTCCATTTGATTGGCTTTTGACAAAATCATGTAAGCTTTCTTCACTTAATGAAATATCTTGCTCCACCTCCAAGACCCCAGTATGGTAGCCAAGCTTTCCTGTTATTATGGATGCTCTTGTGGGAGAACATACAGGATAAGCCCACACATTGTCAAAAGTGATACCGCTATTGGCCAGCATTTCAAGTGTTGGCATTTGAGGTTTTTCTTGCCCTTCCGAATAGTTAGGTGTGGCATCTTTACCCATGTCATCCGCAATAACAAAGAGGATGTTTGACGGAGGCGTTTCTTCAATAATTGCTATTTCGGTAGCTTCTTGTTTGTCGCAAGACAAAATAAGAAGAGATATCAGTGCGAGGGTGCTAAAAGATTTTATCATAAAGTATTACTTAGACACCAGAAATTCCAAAAAGTTTGTTTAAAACAAAGAGTTATAATGGCGTCGTCTAGGATGAAGCGCTTGAAGTACAGGCGGTAACCTCAACAGCTGCGGCTTTGATGGCATTAAAACCTCCTGCAACGTCAATTACATTATGGATGCCCCGGCTTTTAAGAATCGAAGCAGCAATCACAGAGCGATATCCTCCGGCACAATGCACATAAAAGGGTTTGTTTGCAGGGAATTCGGCCAAATGACGATTGATAAAATCAAGTGGGGTATTTTCTGCAATGGGTATATGCCCTGTATCGTATTCTGACGATTTGCGCACATCAAAAACATGGATATCGTCTTTTCCAAGATCCGCTTTAAGTGTTGTCGCTGGAACAGAAACAAGGGTATCTACTTCTTTGGAGGCCTTTTGCCAACGGTCAAAACCACCTGCCAAATAACCAATGGTATTGTCAAAGCCTACACGTGATAGTCTCGTAACGGCTTCTTCAATGCGATTTTCATCGGCAACCAACAAAATGGGTTGTTTTACATCAGCTATTAGCGTACCTACCCAAGGGGCAAACCCACCATCAAGACCGATAAAAATAGACCTTGGAATATGACCTTCGATAAAGTTGTTATGGTGTCTTACGTCCAAAACAACCGCGCCAGTTTCATTGGCTGCAATTTCAAATGCATCTGGTGACAAGGCACGTTTTCCCATTTTAATGACCGCATCCAAATCAGCATATCCCTCTTTGTTCATTTTGACATTGAGTGGAAAATAGTCTGGAGGTGGAAGTAGGCCATCGTTTACTTCTTTGATAAAAGTCGCTTTGTCCATATTGGCGCGAAGGGCATAATTCATTTTTTTCTGATTGCCTAGGGTGTCAATCGTTTCTTTCATCATGTTTTTCCCACAGGCCGATCCTGCACCGTGTGCTGGATATACAATGACATCATCAGCAAGCGGCATGATTTTGTTGCGCAAGCTATCAAAGAGTGTTCCCGCCAATTGCTCTTGGGTCATTTCTTCTCCTTTTTGAGCCAAATCTGGACGACCAACATCTCCCAAAAAGAGCGTGTCACCTGTAAAGATAGCATGGTCTTTTCCGTTGGCATCGCGCAACAAATAGGTAGTGCTTTCCATGGTGTGTCCAGGTGTGTGTAAGGCAATAATAGTGGCTTCTCCTAACTTAAATTCCTGCCCATCTGAGGCAATCAGTGCTTTAAAATTGGGGTTGGCATTTGGACCAAAAATAATGGGCGCATTGGTTTTTTTGGCGAGGGTCAAATGGCCACTTACAAAGTCGGCATGAAAATGCGTTTCAAACACATACTTAATGCTAGCACCATCTCGTTCAGCGCGCTCCAAGTATGGGCTGGTTTCGCGCAGTGGATCAACAACGGCCGCTTCACCATTGCTTTCGATATAGTAAGCCCCTTGTGCCAAACAACCCGTGTATAACTGTTCTACCTTCATGCGATTTATACTATTTGCCTCACAAAAGTACAAATTTAGCTAGCTTTTGCTTAGCAAAACATTCTTTACCTTGTGGCAATGAAATTATTCTTACGTGTATTTTCTTTTTTCTTTTTCATTGGACTCTTGTCTTGTCAAGTAAATGATGAAAAGCCCAACAGCAACAGCTTTACCAATAATGAGAATACGTCAAATTCAATCAAAACCTACTTGGCTTTAGGCGACAGTTATACCATTGGGCAGAGTGTTGCCGATAGCCTCCGCTGGCCCAATCAACTTGTCAAAACACTGAATAAAGAAGAAATTAAGTTTGAGGCTCCAAAAATTATTGCACAAACTGGTTGGACTACAGATGAATTACTCACTGCTATAAATGCCGCTAATATTAAAGTGAAATACGATTATGTATCCTTGCTAATCGGAGTAAACAATCAATATCGCGGCAGAAGCGTTGAAAACTTTGAACCCGAATTTATCAAATTGTTAAATCGCGCTGTTGCCTTGACTAATAACGGCGCTAGTCGTGTTTTTGTTTTATCCATTCCAGACTGGGGTGCAATGCCTTTTGCTGAAGGTCAAGATCGTAGTCGCATTACAGCAGAAATTAACGCCTATAATAATTCCATAAAAAGGATTTGTGAACAGCGCAACATTGATTTTTTTGACATCACGCCCATTTCACGCGAAGCATTAAACAATCCAGTATATGTAGCTGTCGACGGCTTGCATCCCAGCGGGGAAATGTATGCCGAATGGGTAAAGACGGTAATCCCTTTTTTTAACTAACAAGATGAAGCGCCACAAAGAAGCTGCACAGCAATTGGACAAGAAAGATGCTTTAGCGTCTTTTAGAGCGCGTTTTTTTCATCCTGAAAAGGAGATTTATTTAGACGGTAATTCACTTGGTAAACAACCGCTTGATGCAAAAGAAACCCTTACCACAATCTTAGATGAACAGTGGGGCAAAAAACTGATTCGCAGCTGGAACGATCATTGGCTAGCACTACCTAAGCGGATTGCGTCCAAATTGGCATCACTCTTAAACGCAGACCCCAAGGAAGTATTGGTCGGAGAATCAACTTCTGTAAATTTATATAAACTAGCACATGCCTTGCTTACGTCTGGGCAGTTTCCAAAGCAACTATTAACCGATTCACTCAATTTCCCAACGGATAACTATATCCTACAAGGCATTAGCGAGCAATTGCCCACCACTGCCCCCATCACCATTAGCTATTCAAGTGATTTGACGGCTGATGTCCCGTTGCTAAAAGAAACCATCAAGCACAATCCGGGCATCTTGTGCCTAAGTCTGGTGAGTTATAAAAGTGCGTATTACTACCCAATGAAGGCACTCAACAACTTCGCAAAAGAACACAACAGCATCATTATTTGGGACCTGAGCCATGCGGTGGGGGCGGTTGACATAGACCTAAAGCAAACCGATACCCTAGCAGCTATTGGCTGTACCTATAAATACCTTAATGGCGGTCCTGGTGCACCTTCATTTATGTACGTAGACCAATCGTTAATTGCGTCCCTAAAAACCCCAATCCAAGGCTGGTTTGGGCATGCAAAACCATTTGATTTTGCACCAGACTATCGAGCAGCACAAGGCATTGAAAAATTTGACGCAGGCACGCCTCAAATTTTGTCCTTAGCCACCCTAGAAGTGG
>QXZR01000062.1 GCA_009886265.1 Flavobacteriaceae bacterium | reverse complement strand
ATTTCGGTCAAAGGAAAATTATTTGATACCATGCTCGCGCACTACATTATCAATCCGGATATGCGTCACAATATGGATGTGTTGGCAGAAACATATCTCGGTTATCGCCCCAAACCCATTACAGATTTGATTGGTAAAAAAGGGAAAAATCAAGGTTCTATGCGCGATGTGCCCATAGACCAACAAACCGAATACGCCGCTGAGGACGCCGACATTACTTGGCAGCTAAAAGAACACTTTGAAAAGGAACTGGGCAAAAACGAGCAACGCGCTTTGCTAGACAAGGTAGAGCTGCCTTTGGTTCGGGTATTGGCCGCCATGGAGTTGGCAGGCATAAGTATTGATGTGCCTTATTTGAATAATATGTCCAACGTCTTACAGCAAGAAGCTACTGCCTTGGAGCAGCGTATTTTTGAGCAAGCCGGTGAAACCTTTAATTTGGCATCGCCCAAGCAATTAGGGCCTGTTTTGTTCGATAAACTCAAATTGGTTGACAAGCCTAAAAAAACCAAAACAGGACAATATTCCACGGCTGAAGAAGTGCTGTCTACGCTTGCCAAAGATCATCCTATAGTATCCGATATTTTGGAATGGCGCAGCGTGCAAAAACTCAATAACACTTACGTAGCTGCTTTGCCAGATGACGTAAACGAAAAAACCAAGCGCATCCACACGGTGTACAACCAGGCGGTTGCTTCCACAGGACGCTTAAGCAGCAACCATCCCAATTTACAAAACATTCCCATTCGAACGCCTCGAGGTCGGCAGGTGCGTAAGGCCTTTGTGGCCAAAGACGATGAGCATGTGCTGATGGCTGCGGATTATTCACAAATTGAACTGCGCATCATTGCCTCGCTGAGTGAAGACCCCAGTATGCTTGCGGCCTTTAACAACAACGAAGACATTCACGCTGCAACGGCCGCCAAGGTGTTTGGTGTGCCACTCGCAGAAGTAAGTCGCGAACAGCGAAGTCAAGCCAAAACGGTCAATTTTGGTATTATATATGGTGTATCGGCTTTTGGGCTTAGCAATCAAACAACGCTTAGTCGCAAGGAGTCCAAGGCGCTCATTGATGCCTATTATGAAAGCTATCCAAAGTTAAAAGCCTATATGGGTCAACAAGTGGACTTTGCGCGCGAGCACGGCTATGTGGCTACGGTATTAGGCAGACGTCGTTATTTGAAAGACATCAATTCTCGAAACGCCATTGTGCGAGGTGCCGCCGAGCGCAATGCAATCAATGCACCCATCCAAGGAAGTGCTGCGGATATCATCAAGCTGGCCATGCTTACTATATATGACAAGATGCAACAACAAGACTTCAAGGCACAAATGCTACTGCAGGTGCATGACGAATTGGTTTTTGAATGCCCAAAGTCGGAATTAGATGCATTGAAGCAACTCGTAAAAACCGAAATGGAAGCGGCCTATTCACTACAAGTTCCGCTAACGGTTGACATGGGTATTGGACACAACTGGCTGGAGGCGCATTAGGCCATTTAAACAAATCTAAAAATAGCGTTTGCAATATTGGGGATAGTTTGTACATTTGCAGCCCGCCAAACAGGGGTAAATCCTATATGGCGATAACGAGCAAAAACGTATATAGTGGACTCATTAAGTTATAAAACCGTATCCATCAACAAGCAAAACGCTGATAAACAGTGGGTTGTGGTTGATGCTGCCGACCAAATTCTAGGTCGCTTTTCTTCAAAAGTAGCCAAGCTATTGCGTGGCAAATACAAGCCAAGCTTCACGCCGCATGTTGACTGTGGAGACAATGTCATTGTAATCAATGCAGAAAAAATTAAATTAACCGGTAACAAATGGACAGATAAGTCTTACATCCGTTACACAGGTTATCCTGGTGGTCAGCGTTCGCTTACTGCTACAGAATTATTTGAAAAAGACCCAACACGTGTTGTTGAAAAAGCCGTTAAGGGTATGCTTCCAAAAAACAAATTAGGCGCTGAATTGTTCCGAAACCTTTACGTTGTTGAAGGTGCTGAGCACGATCACGGTGGTCAACAGCCAAAAGAATTAAACATCAACGAGTTAAGTTAATATGGAAACCATTCACAAAATTGGCCGTCGTAAAACAGCCATCGCACGTGTTTACCTATCTGAGGGTAAAGGTGAAATTACGGTAAACAAAAAGCCATTGGCTGTGTATTTTGCACCTGCCACATTACAATATAAAGTAAACCAACCATTTGCACTAACAGAAACAGCAGGACAGTATAACCTGACTGCTACTGTTGTAGGTGGAGGGCCTAACGGACAAGCTGAGGCAGTACGCCTTGCTATTTCAAGAGCGCTTTGTGCTATTGATGAAGAGCACCGTTTGGCATTAAAGCCAGAAGGGCTACTTACACGTGACCCAAGAATGGTGGAGCGTAAAAAGTTCGGTCAAAAGAAGGCAAGAAAAAAATTCCAATTCTCGAAACGTTAACCTTACCGTTGCGCTTGCGCGACATCAAGTTCATTTAAATATCATTAATTTGTTGCCATTAGTTTAGCATCTAAATGCCCAAGGCCGAGAACATCGCCACTTGGATATTGCTAATCAGGGAACGTAAACTATTACAACAATGTCTAAAATAGAAGTCAAAGACCTATTGGATGCCGGAGTGCATTTTGGTCACCTTACCCGCAAGTGGAACCCCAACATGGCCCCATATATCTATATGGAACGCAACGGGATTCACATCATCAACCTTTACAAATCGGTTGCTAAAATCGAAGAAGCCAACGAAGCCTTGTCAAAAATCGCTGCGTCTGGTCGTAAGATCTTATTCGTTGCTACCAAAAAGCAAGCAAAGGATATCGTTTCTGAAAAAGTAGCTAACGTAAACATGCCGTACATCACTGAGCGCTGGCCTGGTGGTATGCTGACCAACTTTGTTACCATCCGTAAGGCGGTAAAGAAAATGGCAGCTATTGATAAAATGAAAGCCGACGGCACCTTTAACACCTTGTCTAAAAAGGAAAAACTACAAGTAGACCGTTTGCGTGCCAAGCTAGAAAAGAACTTAGGTTCAATTTCGGACATGACGCGTTTGCCTGGCGCCTTGTTTATCGTAGACATCCGTCGCGAGCACATTGCCGTGAAGGAAGCACAAAAATTGAACATTCCTATTTTCGCTATGGTGGATACCAACGCAGACCCTCGTGACGTGGACTATGTGATTCCAGCGAATGACGATGCGTCAAAATCTATTGAAAAAATCATGACTTTGGTTACTGAGGCTGTTGCCGAAGGACTAAAAGAACGTCAAAAAGACAAAGCAGATGCTGATGCCGCTGCTACGGAAGGTGAAGTTGTTGCGCCGACTGCATCTGCTAAAGCAGCTAAATCTACCGAGGCAGATAAACCTGCTGAGGTAACTGCTGAGGAAGTAGTTGAAGAAGCGAAAGTGGAAGAAGTTGCTGAGGAAGCCGCTTCTGCTGAAGAAGATAAACCTGCCAAGGCAGACAAACCTGCCGAGGCAGGTAAACCTACTGAAAAAGCAGACAAGCCTGCAAAGGCAGACAAGCCGGCCAAAAAGAAAAAAGCGACCAAAAAAGCAGATAAACCTGCCGAAGTGGCGACTGAGCCTGCCAAGGCAGATAAACCTGCTGAAAAAGCAGACAAGCCTGCTGAAAAAGCAGGTAAACCTGCTGAAAAAGCAGACAAGCCTGCCGAAGTTAAAGAAGAAAAATAAAAAAAAGACTATGTCAAAAATTACTGCTGCTGAAGTAAACAAACTGCGCAAAAGCACTGGTGCAGGTATGATGGACTGTAAAAAAGCACTTGTAGAAGCTGGTGGCGACTTTGAAGCTGCCATTGAGTTGCTACGTAAAAAAGGACAAAAGGTTGCTGCAAACCGTGCAGACCGTGACTCCTCTGAAGGTGCTGTAATCGCACGTGTCAACGACGATGCAACCGTAGGTGTTGTGGTATCTATTAACTGCGAAACAGACTTTGTAGCCAAAAACGATAGCTACCTAGCTCTTGCCAACAAACTTGCTGATATTGCACTAACCCAAGACAACAGAGATGCGTTTTTAGCAACAACCTTTGAGGGAGACCTTAGCGTTGCCGACAAGCTAACTGAGCAAACGGGTGTCATTGGTGAGAAAATTGAAATTGGTGGTTTTGAACGCTTGGACGCACCTTTCGTAGGTTCGTACATCCATGCGGGGAATAAGATTGCCACGCTCGTTAGTCTTTCTGCTGCGGTGGAAGGTGCTGCTGAAGCGGCCAAAAATGTTGCCATGCAAGCTGCTGCCATGAATCCCATCGCGCTTAACGAAGATGGCGTTGATGCTGCGGTTATCGAAAAGGAAATCGAAATTGCCAAAGACCAATTGCGTCAAGAAGGCAAACCCGAAGCCATGCTCGATAATATTGCTAAAGGAAAAATCAAGCGTTTCTTTAAAGACAATACGCTGGTTAATCAAACCTATATTAAAGACAGCAAACAAAGCGTTTCCGCTTACGTAAAGTCGGTGCACGCTGACCTTAGCGTAACTGGATTTAAGCGATTGGCACTAGGCTAATCCCTAAACCTTTGTTAAAAACAAACGAAGACCTCCATTATGGGGGTCTTTTTTTTATATTGGCAGTATCCAAATCCGCATATGCAATGAAAACATGTGTCTTACTGTTGCTTTTCAGCTTTTCAACAGCTGTCTATGGCCAACACATCACCGTGCTGGACAGCAGCTCCCAAGCACCCATTCCATTTGTGCATGTTTACGATGGCAACAAAGGCGTTATCGCCAGTGCAACTGGTGCGTTTTACTGGCAAAGCAATACCACAGATTCCATTTCCTTGTCTTGCATGGGCTATGCCACTAAAACAATTGGAGTTGATCAACTCAAAGATTCCCTTTTTTTGATGCCCAAAACCTTGGCGCTTGCGCCCATCGTGGTATCCAACAGAACCTTGACGGCAAAAGAAATCATGGTGCGCGTACTTGAAAACACCGCCCAAAACATGGACTTTGGGCTTTCGCCTAGCGAGGTGTTTGTGGAGTACAAAAATTCCTATGAAACCCAAAAAATGGATATCGAGATTAAAAAATCTACCATCCCGGAATTGGATCAAACATTTGTTGATGAAATCCTTCTAGAAATGCCTAAGAATGAAGAGAGCACTAACTACACGCAAAGCAAGTGGCTTAGAGATAGTGGAGGATTAGAGCTACACAAATTAGAAGTCATGCAGGCGGCAAGTCTCAAGGATTCACTAGTCGAAGCAACCTATGCCTCCCTGGACGAAACCATTGAAGGCATCCTAAAAAAACGCGTCAAAAAAGACTCCTATTTTAAGGTAAAATCAGGCCCCCTTATTTCTATAAAGGTCGATAACGACAATGCTAAAGAAGTAGATTCAATAGCTAAGGACAGCCTAAAAACAACACCAAAAGATTTTGCCAAAAGACAACTCGGCATGCTAAAGCATAAGGTTAACTCCTTACTTTTTAAGGAAAAAAACTGGGCACTCCCCTTTCTGGAAAAACCAAATAAATACACGCTTACCAACGAAGGCATCGTCTATGACCAACGCGTGCCCACCTATAAATTGCGTTTTACCTCAAAAAAGAGAAAAGATTACAGTGGCTACCTGCTGGTGGATGTGGTTGATTTTGGGGTACATAAAATATCCTACCACAACAACAAACACGCATTTAGAATTAAGTTGTTTGGATTATTTTTTGAAGAGCGACTTGATAACAGAACCTATGTATTTGTCAAAAATCAATTGGGCAAATACACACTATATCAGATAAAAGAAAAAGAAGAATCAACCTTTGGACTAAAAAGACCCATCAAAATCATTGAAAAAAACAAGGTGGTCAAAGGGCGTAATAGGCAAAATGTATTGTCTATGGACGTTAACATGAGTATGAAAGAAGTTCAAAAAGCAAACATCTTTTTCAATTCGTTTACCCCTATTTCCAAGAAAGAATTCGATGCATTGAAATTAATCCATACAGTACTCCCAACCGATTACTATTCGCTGGAAGCCATTCGTGAGCTTATGCCGGGATTGCCCATAGAATAAGTATTTTATTGGGATAGGTTGGAGACAACTCGGAGTATCCCCCCGAACTTCTTATATTTGCATAAATACATTCCATGCCATACAAACGAATACTTTTAAAGCTAAGCGGCGAAGCACTCATGGGAGACCGCACCCACGGTATTGACCCAAAACGCTTAAGCGAATATGCCCAAGACATCAAAGAGATTGTTGCGCTAGGTGTAGAAGTTGCTGTTGTCATTGGAGGAGGAAACATATTTAGGGGCGTTGCAGCTGCCAGTAATGGTATGGATCGCGTGCAAGGCGATTATATGGGCATGCTAGCAACCTGTATCAACGGTATGGCACTGCAAAGTGCTCTCGAAGACGCAGAAGTACCCACCCGGCTACAAACCGCCATCAAAATTGAAGCGATTGCAGAACCCTACATCAAGCGACGTGCCGTACGTCACCTGCAAAAAGGACGCGTAGTCATTTTTGGAGCAGGTACCGGAAATCCATTTTTTACTACAGACTCGGCAGCAGTCTTGCGTGCAATTGAAGTAAATGCAGACGTGATCCTAAAAGGAACCCGTGTGGATGGTATCTATACGGCCGATCCAGAAAAAGACAAGACCGCTGAAAAATTTGACAACATTTCCTTTAAAGACGTGCTAAGCAAGGGCTTAAAGGTTATGGACTCCACTGCCTTTACCCTCAGTCAAGAAAACGAGCTGCCCATTGTTGTTTTTGACATGAACAAACCGGGGAACCTCAAAAAGGTAGTTATGGGCGAATCCATTGGAACATTGGTAAATCTTTAAATCATGGAAGAATTAAATCTTATTATGGAAATGGCTGAAGAAGCTATGAATAATGCACTTGAACACTTAGACAAGTCGTTTATCAACATTCGTGCGGGTAAGGCAAACCCTGTGATGTTATCAACCGTAAAAGTAGATTATTACGGTTCGCAAACGCCGCTTAGTCAAGTCGCCAACATCAATACGCCCGACGGGCAAACGCTTTCTGTTCAACCTTGGGAAAAAACCCTTATCCCTGAAATTGAAAAAGCCATTATGGTGGCCAATTTGGGTTTTAACCCCATGAACAATGGAGAGTCGATTATCATCAGTATTCCACCACTAACCGAAGAACGACGCCGCGAATTGGTAAAACTCGCCAAGGCAGAAGCAGAACACGCAAAAGTAGGGGTTCGAAATGCACGAAAAGACTCGAATGCAGAACTCAAAAAAATAGAACTCTCTGAAGATGAACTCAAAAATGCTGAAGTTGATGTTCAGGAAGCTACTGATAAATTTATCGCCCTAATAGACGATAGGTATCAGATAAAAGAAAAAGAAATCATGACTGTGTAAGCAGTTCGTGAACATAACGTTGCTATGATAAAATGGATTAACACACGCTTTTGGGAAAGCGTGGCGCGACTTATCCTCCGCAATCGTATTGTTTTTTTGTTGGCCATTTTGGGCACAACATTTTTGCTCTCCACACAGTGGAGCAACATTCGTTTTAGCTTTACTGAAGCCAACCTACTCCCCGACAATCATCCGTTTAACACCTTTTATCAGGAATTCTTAGATCGCTTTGGTGAAGAAGGAAATCTGATCGTACTTGCCGTGCAAGACGAGGCGTTTTTTGAGCCTGAAAAATTAGCCGCGTGGGCTGCGTTAGGCGATAGTTTAGCGGCATCCCCAAACATTGAAAATGTGGTTGATGTCAGCAGGCTTACCCAACTCAAACGCAACGATCGAAAAAAAGTCTTTGAGGTTGCACCCTTGCCATACCAGCGACCCAAGACCCAAGCAGAGGCAAACGCCCTAAAAGAATGGCTCTATAAACAACAACCGCTTTATGACGGCCTTCTTTTTAATCAAGAAACGGGAGTTATTCAAACTGCAGTATACCTAAAAACAGAAGTGGTTAACAGCGGGGCACGTCAGCAATTTGTAGACAACTTGCTAGCAGATAACGTTGCCGCATTTGAAAAACAAACGGGGCTTGATATCCGCGTGTCGGGTATGCCATACATACGTACCCTAAATGCCAAAATGATATTGGATGAAATAGGGTTATTTGTACTTATGGCCACCCTAGTGACCACCCTTATTTTTTTCTTTTTCTTTAGGTCATACAGGGCCACGTTTATCTCCATGTCCATCGTGGTGATTGGCGTTATGTGGGCCTTTGGGATTATCGGATTATTGGGCTTTGAGATTACCGTACTCACAGCGCTTATTCCACCCATCATCATTGTCATTGGCGTACCCAATTGCATTTTCCTAATCAACAAATATCAAAACGAAATTAAGAAGCACGGAAATCAGGCGCGCTCGCTTCAGCGTGTTATCTCCAAAGTTGGTAACGCTACGCTGATGACCAACATGACCACGGCATGTGGCTTTGCAACTTTTACGCTTACCAACAGCAGTTTATTGCGCGAGTTTGGTATCGTAGCTTCCATAAATATCATGATGATATTCTTGCTGTCATTGTTGATGATTCCCATCATTTACAGCTTTATGCCCATTCCAAATAAAAAACATTTGGAACACCTCAATAGGGAATGGATTTCTGGGTTCGTCAAATGGATGGAGCGTATGGTGAAGCATCGCAGGGTATCCGTTTATTTTATTTCGGTTCTTGCCCTTATGCTTAGCATTGTTGGTATTTATGAAATTCGGTTGTCAGGAACCATCATTGACGACATGCCCAAAAAAGCGGATTTCTATCAAGATATTCGATTCTTTGAAACCCATTTTAAAGGAGTTATGCCCATTGAAATCATGATAGACACTAAGCGGGCAAATGGCGCAACACGCCTAAGCACACTAAACCGCATGAACCGTCTAGAAAGCGATTTGCTAGAAATCCCCGAGCTTTCAAACCCCGTTTCAGCTGTTTCAGTGGCAAAGTATTTAAAGCAGTCTTATTACAACGGGAATCCCAAGTACTTTCAACTGCCAACAAGGCAGCAAGACAATTTCATCAGAGCACACGCAAAAAACCTAAAAGGGGAAGTGAATTTTCTTAAAAGCTTGGTAGACCCAACGGGGCAATTTGCGCGTATGACCGTTATGCTGCAAGACGTTACTACAGAACGTATGGAAGCCATTGAAATGGAAGTCAAAAAGAGCATAGACAAGCATTTTGCCGCTGACCGATTTAATGTTTCCATCACTGGAAAAGCATTGGGCTATCTCAAAGGAACGCGCTTTTTAGTCCGCAACTTGGTTGTTTCTTTGGGGCTTGCCATTTTGTTGATTGCGCTGTTTATGGCTTATATGTTCCGTTCGTTCCGCATGATTCTTATTTCGCTGCTGCCCAATGTTATACCACTAATCCTTACTGCTGGTATGATGGGCTTTTTGGGCATTGCCATAAAACCCTCAACCATTTTGGTGTTTAGTGTTGCCTTTGGTATATCGGTTGATGACACCATCCACTTTTTGGTGAAGTACCGCCAAGAGCTCAAAGCGACCCGCTGGAATATTAAAAAATCAGTTTACAGCGCCTTACGCGAAACAGGTGTAAGTATGTTTTACACCTCTATTGTATTGTTCTTTGGATTTTCTGTGTTTATGATTTCCAGTTACGGCGGCACGGTAGCACTGGGGGGATTGGTTTCGGCTACACTGTTGTTTGCCATGTTGGCCAATCTTATCCTACTGCCGTCATTGTTGCTTTCGCTAGAAAAGCAGATTGCAAACGAGAACACATTAAAAGAACCCAAATTTCAAATTTTGCCCGAGAAAGAAGCAGAATAATTGCGCTATATTTGTTGCTGTTTTAAAACGCTATATGGATATTCGCCAGCTTTTTTTAGGAGATCAACTCAATCAAGAAGTATGTGTTCGTGGTTGGGTACGCACCTTTCGCGCCAACCGATTTATTGCCCTCAACGATGGCTCTTGTCTGGCCAATATGCAATGTGTTGTGGATTTTGAACACATGTCAGAAGACGTACTGGCGGAAATAAATACAGGTGCGGCAGTTGAAATTACAGGCACCTTGGTCGAAAGCCAGGGGAAAGGTCAAAAATTTGAGATTCAAGCGAGTAAAATAAGCATTCTAGGCGCTTCCAATCCGGATGAATATCCCATACAACCCAAAAAGCACTCGCTAGAATTCTTAAGAGAAAAAGCGCATTTAAGAGTTCGTACCAACACTTTTGCTGCGGTCATGCGTGTGCGTGCGGCCTTATCGTTTGCCGTGCATCACTATTTTACCCAGAATGGTTTCTATCAAGTGCATACGCCCATCATTACAGGTAGCGATGCCGAAGGTGCAGGGGAAATGTTTCGGGTAACCACCAAAGATCCAGAGCAAGCAGATGACAAGCCTGACTTTTTTGGCAAGGAAACCAACCTAACCGTTTCGGGTCAGCTCGAAGCAGAAACCTATGCCATGGGGCTAGGAAAAGTATATACTTTTGGTCCTACGTTCCGCGCAGAAAACTCCAATACCTCACGCCATTTGGCTGAATTTTGGATGATTGAGCCTGAAGTTGCTTTTAACGATTTGGATGACAATATGGATTTAGCCGAAGACTTTATCAAGTCGGTTTTGGCGTATGTCCTTGAACACTGCAAAGAAGACCTAAGCTTTTTAGACCAAAGGTTTGCACAAGAAGAAGCCAAAAAGCCGCAAATAGAGCGCAGTCCCATGGGGCTTTTGGAAAGACTTCAGTTTGTTACGCAAAACGAATTCAAAAGAGTGTCTTATACCGAAGCTATTGACATCCTTAGAAACTCCAAGCCCAACAAAAAGAAGAAATTCAAATATCCCGTAGACGGTTGGGGCATCGACTTGCAAAGTGAACACGAACGCTATCTGGTAGAAAAACACTTCACCAGTCCTGTGATACTCTTTGACTATCCAGCGGAAATAAAGGCCTTTTATATGCGCATGAACGATGACGGCAAAACGGTTCGTGCCATGGACGTACTGTTCCCGGGTGTTGGTGAAATGGTAGGTGGCTCGCAGCGTGAAGAGCGTTTAGATAAACTTGTTGAACGCATGAAAGCCATGGACATAGACGAAAAAGAACTTTGGTGGTATACAGACTTACGCCGTTTTGGAACTGCCGAACACGCCGGTTTTGGTCTTGGGTTTGAGCGTTTGGTACTTTACACAACGGGGATGTCAAACATCAGAGACGTAATTCCCTATCCAAGAACGCCCTTAAGTGCCGAGTTTTAGGGAGCACAATGCGTGGGTTTTTCGTACATTTAAATACCCAAACATAATTCATGCTAAAACAACATCTTCAATTTAAGCTTTCACAAAAGCTATCGCCACAGCAAATTCAACTCATGAAGTTGATACAGCTGCCCATACAGTCTTTTGAGCAGCAGATACTACGCGAAATTGAAGAAAACCCCGCATTGGCTTCTGGAAAAGAAAAAGAAGACAACCAAGACGAGTTTAGCAATTCCGAAGAAGATCGTGGCGATGTGATCGAAGCCGATGACATTGATATTGATGCCTATTTGAGTGATGATGAAATACCAGAATACCGCCTACGTAGTCAAAACTATAGTGCAGATGACGAAGACAAACATGTGCCCTATGCCGCAGGTATCAGTTTTCACCAACAGCTCATGGCGCAGCTAGACACCTTTACTTTTAATGAGGAAGAATACCGCATTGCAGCTTTTTTGGTTGGCAGCATTGACAGCAGTGGCTACATCAGACGTGAACTGATTGATATTGTTGATGACTTGGCGTTTACCGAAAACATCTACACCAACGAAGAAGAGGTGCGAAAAATATTGGATGATGTTCAACAGCTAGATCCACCTGGTGTAGGCGCACTTGATTTACAAGATTGCTTGTTGATTCAGCTCAACCGAAAAGCACAAAGCACGGCAGTTGACCATGCTATCTTGCTTATCAAAGACCTTTTTGATGCCTTTAGTAAAAAGCACTTTAGCAAAATAAAGCAACGCCTAAACATCGATGATGAAGCCCTAAAGGCAGCTATGTCGGAAGTAGAAAAGCTAAACCCAAAACCTGGAGCAACCTATGGCAGCAACACCAAAATAAATGCGCACATAGTCCCTGACTTCACCATCCAGCTTATTGACGGGCAACTAACACTGATGCTAAATGGACGTAATGCCCCTGAGCTTCACGTTTCTTCCGAATACCGCAATATGTTGTCTGGCTATAAAGAAGCCACGCAAAAAAACAAAGAGCAGCAAAAAGCCGTACAGTTTATCAAGCAAAAACTAGATGCAGCACGCTGGTTTATTGATGCCATCAAGCAGCGCCAAAACACCCTACACCAAACCATGAAAACCATCATGGATTTCCAAGAAGAATACTTCCTAACAGGGGATGAGCAAAAGCTAAAACCCATGATATTGAAAGATATTGCAGACCGCATTGGCATGGACATTTCTACGGTATCACGAGTTGCCAACAGCAAGTATGTCGATACCCCTTATGGCACAAAACTGGTAAAGTGGTTTTTCTCCGAAGGTATTACCAATTCGGCTGGTGAAGATATTTCTACTATTGAAGTGAAAAAAGTGTTGGGAGACGTTATTAACGCAGAAGAAAAATCAAGCCCACTTACGGACGAGCAATTGATGAAAATCATGAATGATAAAGGCTATCCGATTGCTAGGCGCACCGTTGCCAAATACCGTGAAATGATCGGCGCCCCTGTGGCGCGACTTCGAAAGGAGTTATGAGTTTTTTTTGTTGCGGTATTCCATCCAACTAACCGCCGGAAAACCAATACCATAAAGCACATAAAACCAGCCTGAAAACGGATTTTCACCTGATTTTAAAAATATCAAACCTATAGACAACATTAAAAATCCGTAAACAACCAAGGTGATTTGGCGGTATTTTTTGCGTTTGGCATCGGGAAGTTTAAAGGCCTTAATAGTAAAAAAGTTAAACGCCAATACAACCGTAAGTACTAAAGCTAAAATAAGAAGACCCTGAGCCATTGGAAGTGGTTTGCGTTACCTAAAGCTACGCAGAAAAAAGAATTTAGCCTTCAGAAATACTAATTAATCTCGGTATAGAAAATCTCCAACTGCAATTTGAAATCCGAAAGATCAGGGTTTGAAGGATTAGGACCAACAAAAACACCCGACTTTGGAGTAGCTACAGATCCCGCTGGTATTTTAGCTACATCTGCGGCATTGACCTTGGCCATTGCCACTTCGGTTTGATTGGGTAATATATTGGTTAGCGCAACTCTTAGCGGTGCATTAATAGAGTCGTTGGTAATGATATTTTTAAGGTAGTTGGTTATCCTTACTTTATAATACTGCTTATCACCTTCTTCTTCTTCAATCAAAAAGCCACCGTAAACAATTTTAGCCAACGTGGGGGTTGCCACAGCATCTTGAGCAAAATCAATGATAGGCGCAAGGGTATTGGCATTGTAAAGATACAAGCGGTTTGGAAGCGTATGCCCATAAACACCAACGGCTTGTTTGTCTACATGAAACGTAAGGTTCGCTTCATTTAACAACCACGGTCTGCCTTTAAGGGCTTCTAGGACGTCGTTATCTTCAAACAATTGTATGTCGGCAACCGTTCCCAATCCTCCGCTTAAGGCAATTTGAGCAGGTACCGTAGCACTCACAATATCATTTAACTCAGCATCTGCAGTAGTCGTTTTTGTGAGTGTATTAAAACGTATACTGCCAAGTGTATTTATTAAAATTTCGTCTGTTTTGTCTTCTATTTCAACTGGGTCGGAATCGGCAACTTCTGATTTGTATGTATAATCAATACGTATGACCATGCTGTTGGTATCCAATAGCATGAGCAGTGGGCTGCTGAAGTTGCTTGTTTCAATTGAAATAGAGCGGAAAAAATCGCGCCAATCGTCTGAAGAAGCAAGCGCTGAATCGCCTTCTTTGTCTAAAATAAGCTGTTGGAAAATTTGCTTGTTGAGCGGAACACGAATGCGTGGGGATAGATTATCGGCACTATCCTTTACAATTTCATTAAAGTCAAGGGTAATATTCTCATTTGCCAAGAGCTGGTCTTTATGTACAATTGAAGAAAAATCAGAGTAATAGATTTGCCCTTGCTCAAAGTTTTGGTTCGGATCCAGTTGGCGTAGAAAATAATTGAGTTTGTTTATTTCAATATCAAAAGTTGCTTCTCTATCTCCAAACAAGGAATCTATATCATAAAGTCTTTTGTCTGGGTTGGGGTTAACCGTTTCGGTGTCTTCCCCGTCTGAAGTACCATCGCCATCTGTATCGGGATTGGTGGGGTCTGTTCCGTTGGTTTTTTCATCAATATCACTTACACCATCTCCGTCAGAATCACTGTTTGGATCTGTGTCATCAATATCATAAATATCAATCAAGCCATCGCCGTCTGCGTCAGTCTGATTGGTGAAAAAAGGGATTTCTAACCAAACATCGTTCACGGTTTCTAACTCATTAAAACTATTGTCAATTTCACTTTGAGCTGAAAGTGCGCCAAAATTTGGTGCGTATTGACTTAAATTTAATTGTGAAACAATGGCGGCAGCTGTATTTCCAAACAATTTGTCTTCACGCTCCCCTAATTGCATGGGGCTGGTGTTATTGGTTTGCACAACATCTACCATAGCGTGTTTTACACCAACAGGATAATAGGCTCTTTTCCCAACAAACGGATTTGTGGGTAGGACTTCTGCGCCAATGTCATTGAATTTTTTGTCACAGGAGGCTATTAATAGCACAAGCGTGAAGAGTAGGGTACATTTTTTTATCATGGTATGATTAAAAATCAGTCTGGTAAAAGGTTTCGTGGGCAGTTAAAGGATCGGATTCTTTACTTAAATCCAAAACAGGCTTGGTACTGTTGTGCACCGCTTTCTTGACCGCATCACTTACAGATTCACTTGCAAGAATGATACCATCAGAGTGTTGGGCAGCATTTGCGAACATATTGTCAAGTGTTCCTTTTTTTAATGCTTCCATGTGTTCGGCATCAATGCCGTCAAAAGTAATTTTTGAAAACACATCGCCACCGAGGTCATTTGAGAATGGTGCTTCGTAAAAAGAGGTCACAATTTTGGTGTTGGCCAACAAGGGCTCATCTTTATAATATAATTTACAGTACAGGGGTACAAGAGCAGCTATCCATCCTTGTACATGGATAATGTCTGGAGACCAGTTTAATTTTTTTACAGTTTCTATTACCCCTTTGGCAAAGAAAATAGCACGTTCGTCGTTATCGGCATACAAACTGCCGTCGTCTTCTGAGTGCAAGCCACGACCTTTAAAGTAATCGTCGTTATCAATAAAATAAACCTGCATGCGCTCCTTTGGAATTGAAGCAACTTTAATAATCAAGGGCATGTCAATGTCATTGATAACCAAATTCATTCCAGAAAGGCGAATTACTTCGTGTAGCTGGTGTCGTCTCTCGTTAATGAGTCCGTACTTAGGAATAAAAATACGCGTATGACCGCCACGATCGTTTACCATTTTTGGAATTTCAAAACCTAAATTCGATAATTCGCTATGCGGTAAATAAGGAACGACTTCAGATGATATGTATAAAATCTTTTTGTCTTTCATGTGGGCAAGAGGCGTTTTTCTTGTTAAGTCACAAAATTACTAAAATTTAACCGACTTTTGTGCCAATTCATTAGGATACCTAAGTATATGCCGCTATACCATACGTTAAAAGCGCTGAATTCAGCGAGAAGTAGCTACAAAGGCAATGCGCTAGGCGTAGTACCCACCATGGGCGCTTTACACCAAGGCCATCTGTCGCTAATCGCAAAAGCAACGCGCGAGAGCGAAGTGGTATGGGTAACCATATTTGTCAACCCCACACAGTTTGATAAAAAAGATGACCTCGATAAATATCCCGAAAGTCTTGTGGCTGACGTAGCTGCCATATATGAAATAGGTGCAGACATCCATATTTTTGCGCCCACCGCAACCGAAATGTATCCAGAAGGTTTGGCGACCAGAGCGCAAACATTAGACGGGCTTGACAACCTGATGGAAGGAGCCGATCGGCCTGGACACTTTGACGGCGTTATCACCATAGTTGCAAAACTTTTTAAAGCCCTTCAGCCGCATCAGGCTTATTTTGGAGAAAAGGACTTTCAGCAACTACAAGTCATAAAAAAATGGGCCACGGAACAACACATACCAACCAACATCGTGCCCTGCCCGATTGTGCGTGAAACCAACGGGCTAGCCATGAGTTCAAGAAATGCGCAACTATCGCCAAAACAAAGAGATGAAGCTGGATTTATTTATAAAGCCATGCTGCATTGTAAAAACAACTGTTTAGATAAAGCTGCTGTTTACACCGCCATTAAGGAGTCGTTAGAAGCACATCCAAATTTTGATTTGCTATACGTGCTTTGTGTCGAAGAAGACAGCCTAAAAGAAGTTCAAGAATTGGCTACTGCCAACAAGCCAAGGCTGTTTGTGGCTGCATCCATAGCTGGGGTGAGACTTATTGACAATATCGCATTAAAATAAGTACATTTGCCCCATGACAATTGAGGTTTTAAAATCTAAAATTCATCGTGTAACCGTTACGGGTGCCGAACTTGATTATATCGGCAGCATTACCATTGACCGTACATTAATGGATGCCGCCAATATTGTAGCAGGCGAGAAAGTACAAGTGGTCAACGTAAACAATGGCGAGCGCTTAGAAACCTATGTCATTGAAGGTGCGAAAAACACAGGTGAAATCACACTCAATGGTCCCGCTGCACGCAAGGTTCAAAAAGGCGATATCATCATCATCATCAGCTATGCCAGCATGAATGTTGACGCAGCTAAAGCCTTTCGCCCTACGCTTATTTTTCCTGATACAGCGACCAATACCCTCGTTTAGCTGTCATGTCCAAATTTTTAAAGCTTCTTAAAAATATCGTCCCCTTGGGATTGGGGTTATACCTTGTTTACTTCTCATTTGCCAATACTTCTGAAGCCGATCGCATGCAAATTATTGCAGCCATCAAACAAGCTGATTTGCGGTTTGTGTTTTTGTCGTTGGTGTTTGGGTCATTCAGCCATCTTTCCCGTGCATATCGCTGGAACTTTTTACTCCGCCCATTGGGCTATCAACCCACATTTATGATGCGAATACTCACCGTGATGATATCGTATTTTTCAAATCTAGGTATTCCACGCTCTGGAGAAGTGTTGCGTGCAACGGCCCTAGCCACCTATGCCGATGTGCCTTTTCAAAAAAGCTTTGGCACCATCGTTACCGAGCGCATTATTGACCTTATTGTACTCTTTTCACTCATTGGACTGGGCTTTGTTTTGCAAGGGGAATTGTTGCTAGAAGTTATTGGCAATCCATCTTTAGACGGCATGCTGCTTGTCTGGATGGTACTTGCCGTTACAGTATTTTTCTTCGGCATCCGCCAACTTAAACGCTCGCAGCACGCTTTGGCTGTGAAAGTTATACGCTTTTTTACAGGCTTGTGGCAAGGCATGCTTTCCATTAGAGAAATCAAGCACAAATGGGCTTTTATCGGCCATACACTTTTTATCTGGGCGATGTATTTGATGATGTTTTGGGTGGTTACCTTAGCCTTGCCTGAAACA
>QXZR01000061.1 GCA_009886265.1 Flavobacteriaceae bacterium | reverse complement strand
CGCTGTAGAAGAAAACGTATGGCAGGGAAATGTGAGTGTTCAACTTCGACTAAAAGACATTGAATAAAAAACCCCCAGCAATGCTGAGGGTTTTTAATATGTAAAAACATACTACTTACTAGAATGAGTACTTCAATCTAACATTGTATGTGGTACCGTATCCGAAGTATACTTCGTTTGCTACATTAACGCCGTTCCAAGTACGATCACCTGGTGCTGCGTGAACATTGGTATTTGCTTGAGAGATATACTCCTCATCAAACAAGTTATTGATGTTTGCTCTTATTTGGAATCTGTTTCCAAATAGTTCTGTCTTATACGTTAACCCTAGGTCGATAATATTATAAGCAGGGAGCTTGATTGCTCCATCATTATCAGCACTTGAGAAAACACTATCCGTTACATCAAAATCTCCATACAGACCGTCAAATGACAACCAATCTATGTCGAAAGAGAGCGCATCACTTACAAAATAAGTAGCGCCTAAATACGTTGTGAATTGAGCGGCATCACCAATCTTCACATCATCCATATAAAGTGTTCCTGTACTACCTAGACTTGCTCCTGTTTCAGCATTTGTTGAAACTCCTTCGAAGTCTTTAGTATACTTCCAATCACCAGCGGAAAGAGATGCGTTAACTCTAAGATCTGCTGACACAAACCATGTTGCTTCTGCCTCAATACCAGAGTGATTTTGTTCAACGCCACTAAAGACCGTACGAATACGATTCGGATCATTCCCTGAGTAGTCAATAAATGAACGATCTCCCCATGTTGTAGAATAGGCATTTATTTTGGCTTTAACTTTCTTGCCAAAGAAATTATATCCTAGCTCAAACGAAGTGATTGTTTCATTTTCAATGATTTCAGCTTGCTCATAGTCGTAGTCAGCATTAATAAACACACCGTCAAATACGGGTGGTCTTTTAATAAATCCTGCGTTGGCAAACACATTGCTTTGCTTGTTAATTTGAAAACTTGCGCCACCTTTTAAGTAGCCTCCATTAACTGTGATTTTTGGACTTTCACCCTTTGGCTCAGTAAAGTAATATTGGTTAGAAAAATATGTTACTGAATTCGTACCTGCTTGCAATACAGCAGTAAAGTCGTCAGACCCAACGTATTCAATTAACCCGTTGAAACCTGTCCAACGCACATTTCCTTTGTAGTTACGTTGCGTGTTGTTTGGATCCTTAAACCCTAAGTCCTTAAATGGAGATGATTCGTAAGCTGTTGCAACGATATGTCCCGCATTTGATCCGTCAGAGTAAACGTGTTCGTTAGCCGTACTAACGAATCCGTCTAGACCAATAAAGTCACTAATTCCACGGTAGTGGAAACCAGCATAGGTTCTTAAATCTACACCTACTTCATATCGGAAGTTATCGGAATTGATTTTCAATTTAGAAATTCCTCCAAACCAGTTGTGTGAATTGGTAGAAAAACGACGAACCATAGTGCTTCTTGGCGAACCACCTAGCTCACTTCCTCTGTAGTTGTGTGTACCAACTTTATATCCATCAAAAATTCCACCTTGAACTGTTCCTGCATTGGCAAGGTTGTTTGCCTCAACAGCATCCCAGTTAATGGTGTAGTCTGAATTTCTGTAAGCAGAACCGCCACCATTGTAAAAGTCCATAAATGATTGTCTAAAAGGAGTAACATCATAGTTTCTTCCACGAGTTCCTGTTCCACCCCCACGTCCGGCAGATCCGTACAATGAAGTAGAAAGACTAATGTTGTCGTTGACTTGCCAATCCCAGTTAAATGTACCAAGTGGCTTGTGGTAGTAGTTTCTTAAAACAGAAAATTCTTCTCCTCTATATTCTCCGTATACGTAGTTAAATTTTCTATAGTCATCACCTTGTTTGGGTCCTGCGTCTAAATAGTCTTCTAAACGGTGACCGTAGTATGCTTGGTGGTGCCATTGTCCTGCACCCATCAAAGACAAGTTAAAGTTGTGGGCACTATCTTCAGGAGAGTATCCAACAGCTACAAAGTATGTTGTTCCTTCTCCAGCGGTACCGTTACGGTATCCATCACCAGACCATTGAGAGAGCAAATAACTGCTAGACCAACCTTTTGCGTTTTTACCTGTAGCATAGCTTACAGTAGTTTTCATATAGCTATCATTCCCTGTAGTGAAAGAAATTTTACCACCTTCTGGCAATTCAGCTGGATCCGTAATAATGGATACCGTACCACCAACAGATGGCGTTGCCAATGAAGTAGAACCTAGTCCTCTTTGAATTTGTACTGTAGAAGTTACGTCTGTTAGACCAGCCCAGTTAGACCAGTAAACTTTACCGTTTTCCATATCATTAACAGGCTGTCCGTTAATAACCGTTGCCGTGTTAAAGTTGCTAAATCCTCTAAGCCACATTTGTCCATCTCCATAACCACCATTGTCTTCGTTTTGGTAAACACCAGGAGTTTTAATAAAGGTTCTAACAAACTCTAGATTTCCTGCTTTTAAATCAATTTCAGATTTAGAAATTGTACTAAATGCAATTGGCGTTACACGCTCTTTGGCTACGTCAATTACACCAGATGACACGACAACTTCATCTAGCTCGCTGACCAATATAGAGTCATTTTCCTGAGTTTGTTGACCAAACACAAGTGTAGTTGCTAAAGCAGCAACTATGGTTAATAGTTTTTTCATTTTGTTAGTTTTATAGTTTGAATAAATATCCAACTATTTTAAGCTTCTAGTGTTATAAACATGTTAAACAATTTTAACATTTTATTAACTTTTATAACGCGCAAGAAGTTGGGCGGTAGAACTATCGTGTTTTTCTGGACTTGAATTGTCCATTTCATCTAAAATAACGGATGCTAATTGCTTACCCAGCTCAACACCCCACTGGTCATAACTAAAGATATTCCACACCACACCTTCCACAAAAATTTTGTGCTCATACATGGCCACAAGTGCGCCAAGTGTTTTTGGTGTTAGCTTATCTATAAGAAGCGTGGTGGTAGGCTTATTGCCTGTAAAAATTTTAAACGGAACCAACTGCTCCATTGCCGCTTTATCCATGCCTTTTTGGGTGAGTTCTTCACGTACTTGCGCTTCGGTTTTGCCGCTCATCAAGGCTTCGGTTTGTGCAAAAAAGTTAGCCATCAACTTGTCGTGGTGGTCTTTGTTTCCGTAAAGTGCATCAACAAACCCAATAAAATGCGCTGGAATTAATTTCGTTCCTTGGTGCATCAATTGAAAAAAGGCGTGCTGTGAGTTGGTTCCAGGTTCGCCCCAAATGATGTTGCCTGTGTTGTAGCTAACGGCTTTTCCTGTTCTGTCAATAGATTTTCCGTTACTCTCCATAATACCCTGTTGCAAATAGGCCGGTAAACGATTCAAATATTGGGTATAAGGAATTACCGCTTCTGATTGGGCACCTAAAAAATTGTTATACCATACGGTCAGCAAGGCCAACATAACAGGAATGTTCTCTTCAAATGGCGTCGTTGCAAAGTGTTCGTCCATTTCATTAGCACCATCAAGGAGGGCTTCAAAATTGTCAGGGCCAACAGCCAAAGCAACGGAAAGTCCAACCGCACTCCAAAGTGAAAAACGACCTCCTACCCAATCATTCATAGGGAATACATTTTCGGACTGAATGCCAAAGGCATTTATAGCCGCAAGGTTGGTAGATACCGCTACAAAATGATCGCCAACGGCTGCAGTGCCCAAGGCATCTACGAGCCATTGTTTAGCCGTAGTGGCATTGGTCAGGGTTTCTTGGGTGCTAAACGTTTTAGAAACCACAACAAAAAGCGTTGTTGCGGGATTTACTTTTTTAAGCACTTCCATCACATGATCACCATCAACATTAGACATAAAGTGTACGTTGAGGTGGTTTTTATAATATGTCAAGGCCTCTGTAATCATGGCGGGGCCCAAATCTGAGCCGCCTATCCCGATATTAACCACATCCGTAAAGGCTTGACCCGTACTGCTTTTTCGTTCTCCAGCAATAACCGCATTGGCAAATGCTTTAATTTTTGCTCTGACGGCATATACTTCTGGCATCACATTTTCGCTGTTCACGCGGATATCGGCGTTTTCTTTTGCCCTAAGTGCAGTATGCAAAACGGCGCGGCCTTCTGTTTGATTGATGGTTTCTCCAGAAAAATAGGCCTTTCGTGCATCTTCTAGGCCTACTTCCTTAGCCAAACCTAACAAGGCGGCTTGAATGTCTTTATCAATGTGATTTTTAGAATAATCCACAAAAAAGGAATCCCATGCAATAGAAAATTGTGCAGCACGGCTTGCGTCATCAGCAAAATAATGTTGCAGTGTTTTAGGATCTTTTGCAAGCTGTGCAAGCTTGTTCCAACTGTTAGTTATTGTTGGGTTGGTTTTCGGGAGTGACATATGTTATTGATGTTTCTGAATTATAAAACGTAATGCAATCTAAGGTTTCTTTTAAGGGCTGCATATAGACCATATACTTTTCTTTTAATTTGGGTTCAATAGGCTTGGCTTCGGGGAGTTTTTGTCTAAACGGATCTACTTGTTTGCCATGTTTCCAAAATCGATAACAAACGTGCGGACCTGAAGTGTACCCTGTCATGCCGACTGTTCCAATAAGGTCGCCTTGCTTAACTTGTTGCCCTTTACGCACTTTGCGTCTCTTCATGTGCAGGTATTGTGTTTTGTAAGTGCCGTTGTGACGGATGGTCACATAATTCCCGTTGCCTCGGGTATAGCCTGCAGCTACGACAGTTCCACTAGCAGTGGCGCGAATGGGGGTGCCTACCGGTGCGGCAAAGTCAGTACCGTAGTGTGGCTTGGTGCGTCCGTAATAGGAAATACGACGACGCTTATTATACCTTGATGAAATGCGTGAAAACTGTACAGGCGCTTGCAAGAATGCACGTCGTAGATTCTTCCCTTTTTCATCAAAAAACTCCGTGATACCACGTTCCGCATCAGATTCAAATTCAATGGCGTAATACGGTTTTTTTCGATGCTCAAAATAGGCTGCATGAATGCGGTTTAGCCCCACATAAATGGAATCGTCAACATATTTTTGGGTGTATACAATTTTAAAGCGATCTCCTTTCTCCAAACGGAAAAAATCAATACTCCACGCATAAATGTCTGATAAATCATACGCCAACAAAGGGCTTAATCTTTGTGCTTCTAAGGTTTCTGACAATGAGCTCGTAATAACACCTTGGGCCTCAAAGGTTCGGAGGGTAACCTTCTTTTTTTCCTTTTTTGCAAAGACAGAATCTTTTAGGTTTACCACCACATAGTCCAGCATGGACGGTTGATAAATAAACGCCACGGGGGTGGTCAGCGAATCTTTTGAAAACAAAAACGTAAAAGGCCTTTTTGGCTTGATTTTTCTAAAGTTGTACGTCTTTTTAACCTTTCTGTTGATATTATAAATATCCGTGTAATTAAAGCCGTTTTCTAAAAAAATATCCGCAAAAGTATCCCCTCTTTGAACCGTATCTCGAACTACTTCAAGATCGTTTAATTTGTATCCATAAGCAAAAACATCTGGCTCAGGTGGCGCAACAGGCGTTGCATCGGCCTTTTCTGATGAACAACTACAGCCCACAGTTATGGCGGCAATAAAAACAAAAAGAAAACTATTTTTCAACAACAATTTCAAATGGGTTTTTTAATCCTTTAAATGCATCTAAATCTGCGACGATACTACCAACGCTCAAATCGGCTTGCAAGCGCAATGGGATTTTATTGTCGTCGCTGCTAACCCAAAGGGTAATGCTCTCACTACTTCTGAACACGCGCCCAGATTGTACATAGGGACGAAATTTTAATGTTTTGACCTTGCCAAATTTTGTCTTTATGGTTTCTCTGCCTAAAAACTTGAATTTGAAGGCGTAGTTTTCCGCGTCAAAAAACAAATTCACAACGACAAATTCGTCTTTTTTGATGGCATCAACGTCTAGGTGCTTTCGCAAATAATAAATAAAAGAAATCAAGTCTTGAATATCAGCATCCGTGCTGTAAGTACCCTTTATTTCTTTTTTAAGATCGATTACTGTGGCCTGTTTCTTCTCGTGGTCAAAATCAATGGTGAGGTGTTTTTTATAACCTCCTTCATTAATGTTGCGGATGAAGTGTAGTGGACGATTGTCTTCTTTTGTAAAATAAGAGCTGTAATAGTCATCAACCTTAAAAAATAAACGAGCTAAACCCGTTGTACGACCAATGCCCTTGGCATAAAAAGCAGGCTGACCATCCCATGTTGCTTCCGTTAACTCAATGGTTGCGTAGCTAGCATTAAAAATCCCGTAGTGGATTCTAAATTTAAACCATTCACCTGCTTTAAAAGCTGGCTTAATTGACGTTTTTGCAATTATGGGGTTGCTGCTTTGGGGCGGTGTCGTTTCTTGTGCGAAAAGGGGAAGCGCATAAGTGAACAAACCCACCCATAGCCATATCTGAAACTTCATAGCAGCAAAAATACGTAAAAGCATTTATCTTAAATTTAAAATTGCCATCCAATATTAACATGAAACAAGAGCCTGCTAAATTGCGGGCTATATGCGGCTGTAAGCTCTATGGGGCCTGCAAAAGTTTCCAATCCATATGCCATCCCTGCGCTGTAATAGTCAATGTCTCTTTTCCATTGCCCTGTCTTGAAAATATCTGTGCTTACAATCCCCCCATTTAGTATCATCTTTACGTGATGTTTTGGTGTAAACTCATAGTCAATTGTGGTTTCCGCTTTAACAAAACTATCGCCCGCCGCATGCTGTTGTGGCAAGCCAATAAAGGTTTGGTAGTTCAAAACAGGAGCGTTCCCATATCCGCCAAAAGTAAAATCAAAAGCAGAAGATGTGGCGTCTCCCACAGTAAAGCCTCCAGATGTGCTAAGCAAGAGTGACCATTTTGAGTCTAATGGGAGGATGGCCCCCATATTGGCTTTTGCAATCAAAAAAGGAGTGAAATTAATGTCTTCTCGAGATGATTTTTCACTAAAATAATAGTTGATATCACCGTCGAAAAATCCGCCTTTTTTGGGATAAAATTTATCGTCTCTTGTGTCTACTTTCAAATAGCCTAGTACGCTATAATAGTCGGCGTTATCGGTATATAAAAAACGTGCTGTTTGCGTGTCAAATAAATTTGTTTTGAACACATTGTGTTGGTGCGCTAGTCCAACTCCTAATACCACTTCTTCCCTAAAAAGGGTTTGCACATACCATGTGTTTTTTTGAACCAAAACACGCGTATTTGTTGGTTTGCTAATAGCAAATTGATCTGTGTTTAGTGATACTGGAGCCGTGGTATCAAACTGATGCTGTTTGGCGCTCAAGCCAACTGACCAAAACTCCCCTTTGTCTATAAAGTAAGACAGAGCGTACTGGAAATATGCGCCTAACATGATGTCCAAAGAAATCTCATCATTTTTTAGAAATGCGTGTTTTTTGGTAAGGTTTGCCAAGGCCAAGGCCCCAATTAATTTGTCATAATGCAAACTCCCACGAAAAAGGGTAGTATGCTTTGACTCGGGGGGCGTCATTTTAAGTACTTCTTTTCCGTTTTCGGTTTTAAGGGTATAACGAAAGGCATCAAAGTTTTGGGTAGCAGCAAGATTTGACATGCCCTCTTTTAATTTTCGGAAGGAGTAACTGTTTTTGGATTTCAATCTCAGTTTGCCAAGTAAATAATTGGCTTTATAATTTGGTGTGGTGCCAACCAAAAGCCTGTCAAGTTGAAAAGAAGGGGGTACTTCCTTTTGTTCCTTAACTCTTGGTTGTTGATTTTTAGCTAAAGCCAATAGCTGTGGCCTTGCCTTTTTTCCTGCTAAAACCCCTTGTGCCATAATCTCTTTTTGGTTATCAAAAGATAAGATGTTAAAAGCGTCTAGTTCTGGTCGAATATGAATTTGCGTTTTTGCTTTTTTTGAAGCCATTTGCTTTCTGGTTTGAAAGCTGCCAATTCGCGTTAAGACTTCTGATAGCGTTGATGTTTCATCTGTGCTGCTAACATTTGTTTGTACATCAACGCCAATAATCACATCCATATTTTTCGAAAGCATTTCGTCAATTGGATAATTGTCTATAATACCCCCGTCAATAAGCATACGGTCTTCAACTTTTACTGGCGAAAAAAGCGTGGGCAAAGCACTACTGGCGTTCACAGCAAGGGGTAAATACCCTTTGTCTAACACTGTTTTTTCTCCCGTATTGATGTCTGTTGCCACGCAGTAGAAAGGTATGGGCAACTTGCTAAAATCTTGGGTGTTGCGTTGTTCGTGCATAAGCTGTACAAACATGGCATAGACATTTTGCCCTTTAGAAAGCGAAAGTGGAAATTGAATTCGTCCCTTAACTATGGGAAGTGTTATAGCATAGCGTGAAGCATCTTCTTTCGCATCAAAGGACATAACATCACGATCAAATTTGTCGCTTATGACTCCGTTAAGATTGGTACTCAATAACATTTCCTCCAGTTGGCTGGCCGTATACCCACAAGCGTATAATCCTCCCACAATAGCGCCCATGCTGGTTCCGCCGATATAATCAATACGGACGCCTGCGCGCTCAATCTCTTTTAAAACGCCAACATGTGCAATTCCTTTGGCGCCGCCGCCGCTTAGGATTAAGCCTACTTTAAGGTCTTGCTGTGCCTGCGCACTAATGACCATTGAAAAAAAGAAAAAAAGAAGTGCTTTATGGTTTTTCATTGTATAGGTGTTCGTAAATTTTCTTGGCCAAAGTGGGTCCAATAATTTGGGATAGTTCTTCTGTTTTTGCCGCCTTAATGCGCTTCACAGATTTGAATTTCTTTAAAAGGGTGGTTGCCGTTTTCTCTCCAACTCCAGGGATGGATTCCAAAACAGAATTGATAGCACCTTTGCTGCGTTTGTTTCGGTGTAATCGGATGCCAAAGCGGTGGGCTTCGTTACGTAATTGCTGTACAATACGAAGGGTCTCAGAGCGCTTATCCAAATAAAGCGGAATCGGATCGTCGGGGAAATAGAGTTCTTCCAAGCGTTTAGCAATGCCCAAAATAGCTACTTTGCCTCTTATACCCAACACATCAAAACTTTTAAGTGCCGCGCTGAGTTGTCCTTTGCCTCCATCAATAACCACCAGTTGTGGGAGGGCTTCGCCCTCACTTAGCAAACGTTTATATCTGCGATAAACTACCTCCTCCATAGAAGCAAAATCATCTGGACCAACAACGGTTTTAATGCCGTAGTGGCGGTATTCTTTTTTGCTTGGTTTACCATTTCGAAATACCACACAAGCAGCCACTGGGTCACTGCCCTGAATATTGGAGTTATCAAAACACTCAATATGCAATGGGGGTTCTTGCAATCGCAAATCGCGCTGCATTTGCGCCATAATCCGTTGGCTGTGTTGCTCTGGGTCTGTGAGCTTTATTTGTTTGAGTTGTTCCAAACGACTGTGTTTGGCGTTACGTAATGACAAATTAATCAACTGCTTTTTTTCTCCGATTTTGGGCACGGTAACGGTGACCGTTTCACCTAAATCGATATCAAATGGAAGTAGTATTTCTTTGGATGATGAATTAAATCTTCTTCGCAGTTCCACTACAGCCACACGCAGTAACTCCTCGTCAGACTCGTCCAGTTTTTTCTTTATGGTCATGCTGTGAAAACGCACTATTGAACCATAGGCCAGCTGTAAAAAATTAACAAAAGCCGTCGACTCATCTGAAACAATAGTACAAACGTCTACTGCATCTATTTTTGCGCTTACCACGGCAGATTTGGATTGATACTGTAGCAAGGCTTCCATTTTTAACTTTATTTTTTGAGCGTGCTCAAATTGCAAGGTCTTTGACGCGGCAAGCATTTCTTTTTTAAATGCGTTGTTCACCTGCTTGAACTTTCCTTGTAAAATGGCGCGTATGTTTTCAATGGACTCGTTATAGTGCGTGGTTGTTTGCTCACCCACACAAGCACCCAAGCAATTTCCAATGTGGTATTCTAAGCACACCTTATATTTTTCGCTGGCAATATTTTCTTGGCTCAAATCATAGTGACAAGTGCGTAAAGGGTAAAGCTCGTTGATTAACTCAAGTAGCACGCGAACCGTTTTACCGTTGGTAAATGGCCCATAATATTCCGAGCCGTCTTGGATTACTTTTCGGGTGGCAAAAACACGGGGATACCGCTCTTTTTTAATGCAAATCCAAGGATATGTTTTATCGTCACGCAGTAGGATATTGTACTTTGGTTGGTGTTCTTTTATTAGCGTATTTTCTAAAATCAGGGCATCAGACTCGGTAGGAACAACAATGTGCTTAAGCGTTTCAATGGCATTGACTAGATTGCGGGTTTTACGCGAATCCACTTTTTTCCTGAAATAGGACGACACCCGCTTTTTAAGGTCCTTTGCTTTGCCCACGTAGATAATTTCACCTGCTGTATTATAATATTGATACACGCCAGGCTCGTTTGGTAACGAAGCCACTTGTTGTTTTAAGCTGAACTGGGTCATGGTTACTAAAGTACAAAAACTTGCGTCTAAACCTGTATATTTATGCATGGCCAAAAAGCACGATTTACGCCAACTATTCCGCAATAAACGTTCCAAGCTTTCCTCCCAAGAACTTTCAGAGGCGAGCATTCGAATTTTCGATCAAATTAAAGCCGCCAAACTGATCGAAGGAAATATGGTTATGCTTTATATGTCGAGTCAAAATCACAAAGAACTTCCTACAGATGCTATATTTTCATTGTCAGATCATTATAATGTTTGTGTGCCCAAGGTCATAAATAAAAACGGTAGTATGGAAGCTGTTGTATGGAGCAAAGACATGCCCGCTAGCACAAATGAATGGGGCATCAAAGAGCCATTGTCAGATACTTATATCACACCAGAAAAAATCGACACTGTTGTGGTTCCCTTAATGTGTTTTGATAAGGCAGGGCATCGTGTTGGATTTGGAAAAGGCTACTATGACCGGTTTCTTGAACGTTGTTCCAAAGAAGTTAAAACCATTGGGCTATCTTATTTTGAACCTGTCGATAAAATAACGGATGTTGAAACCACAGACATACCTTTAGATGTGGTGATAACGCCAAAAAATATATATCGCTTTTAGCTAGATGACTTTCGCTGTTGCAATAATAACAATACAACACCAACACTGATGGCGCTGTCGGCAATATTAAAAACGGGCTCAAAGAAAGTAAACTGATTGCCGCCCACAATAGGCAACCAATTTGGCCAGGTCCATGTAAACATGGGAAACTGAAACATATCCACCACATGACCAAACATAAGCGGTGCATAACCGCCTTCTTCAGGTAAGAAAGTCGCCAATTGGTTATAGGTTGTTTCTGAAAAGAGGACTCCGTAAAAAACGGAATCGATAATATTGCCTAGGGCTCCGGCAAAAATTAAGCTAACAGCAATCAATTGCAACTTTGGTGCTTTTGCTTTAACGGCTCGTGAAAGCCAAATCCCTATTGCAGATACGGCTACTAATCTAAAAATACTCAGTAAGAGTTTTGCGGTGTCTTCTGAAATAAACGGAAGAAAATCACTAAGGCTAGCGCCCCAAGCCATGCCTTTATTTTCGACAAAAAGCAATCGGAACCATCCCCAATCAACAATAGGACCATTGCCGTAATAGGTCAAGCTGTAGTTAAGTTTAATGTAGACTTTTAGGGCTTGATCTGCGGCTAGAATAGCTAAAACAATCCAAGATAGTTTTCGAAGCGTCATGGTTTAACGCTGCATATTTTTAGCCTCAATGCTTAATGTTGCGTGAGGGACAAGCTTTAAGCGTTCCGCGCTAATCAATTTTCCCGTTACGCGGCAAACACCATACGTCTTGTTTTCAATACGGATCAAGGCGTTTTTTAAATCGCGAATAAACTTTTCTTGTCTGATGGCAAGCTGGGTGTTGGCTTCTTTTGACATGGTTTCTGAACCCTCTTCAAATGCTTTAAAGGTGGGAGACGTATCGTCTGTTCCATTATTGCCGTCGTTCATATAGGCGCTGCGAATGAGATCCAAGTCTTTTTGAGCCTTGGCAATTTTTTCTTCAATAATTGTTTTAAACTCTTGTAGCGCTTCGTCGCTGTAATTATTAGATTTTTCCATAACTGCTAAATTATTTCGATTTGACCATGTTTACGTTGGTTTCTAATGAATCAAAGGATATAGGAATGCTACCTGCTAATTCATCTTTTACTAAGGTAATACTTGTTGCTAGAATTTCGTGTTGAATATACGTTTTGTTTTGTTTTAAAACAGCTGCCAAAGCATCATTTTCTAGTAGGGTAAGTGATATGGTGTCCGTAACATCAAAGCCTAGATCTTTGCGCATGTTTTGTAAGCGGTTTACTAGCTCCCGCGCCATGCCTTCCAATTGCAATGATTCGTTCATTTGAACGTCAAGGGCAACCGTCACGCCTTGCTCCGATGCCACAAGCCAGCCCGAAACATCTTTTGACGATATAACAACATCGTCAGCTGCAAGGATAATCTCTTTGTCATCAAGGTTCAATTTCAATGCCCCTTCTTTTTCAAGTGTTTGCACTTGCGTATCATTTAACCCTTGTATGGCTTGAGCGACCAACTTCATGTCTTTGCCAAACCTTGGGCCCAGTGTTTTAAAATTGGGCTTGACTTCTTTTACCAGTATAGACGAAGTATCGTCGAGCAATTCAACTTGCTTCACGTTAACCTCCGATGCTATCAAGCTTGAAATGGCGGCTACTTGCTTGCGCTCAATATCATCTAAAACAGGAATCATGATACGCTGAAGCGGTTGTCTTACCTTAATTTTTTCACGTTTGCGCAAGGACAGCACCAACGAAGTGATTTTTTGCGCGCGTTGCATTTTTTGTTCCAATACTGGATTAATAAACGCATTATTTGACTTTGGATAATAAGCCAAGTGAACCGATGAAGCGGTTTCTTGTTGCGTAATGCTATTCAAATCTTGATAAAGCCTATCTGCATAAAAAGGAGCCACAGGCGCCATAAGTTTTGCAACACTCATCAGGCATTCGCAAAGCGTTTGATAAGCGGCTATTTTATCTGCCTCATATGAGCCTTTCCAAAATCGGCGGCGGCACAAACGCACATACCAATTACTCAAGTCTTCTGTGACAAAATGTGAAATGGCGCGGCAAGCCCTTGTTGGCTCATAAGCGTCAAAATGGTTGGTTGTGTTTTGAATTAACGTATGCAACTCTGACAAAATCCACTGATCAATTTCTGGTCGTTCTTGGAGTGGAATGGTTGCTTCTTCAAATTTAAATCCATCAATGTTGGCATATAGACTAAAGAACGCATAGGAGTTGTAAAGCGTGCCGAAAAATTTGCGCTTTACCTCTTCAATTCCTGCAACATCAAACTTTAGATTGTCCCAAGGGTTTGCATTGCTAATCATATACCAACGCGTAGCATCAGGGCCATATGTCTTTAAGGTTTCAAAGGGGTCAACGGCATTGCCAAGACGCTTAGACATTTTTTGCCCGTTTTTGTCCAATACCAAACCATTAGAAACAACGTTTTTGTAAGCTACGGAATCAAAAACCAAGGTGGCAATGGTGTGTAAGGTATAAAACCATCCGCGCGTTTGATCTACGCCCTCAGCGATATAATCTGCTGGGAAAGCTCCTCCGCCATCAACTTTTTCTTTGTTTTCAAAAGGGTAATGCCATTGCGCATAGGGCATGGCTCCAGAATCAAACCAAACATCGATAAGGTCAGACTCGCGATACATGGGTTTCCCTGATTCGCTTAGTAGGACCAAGTCATCAACCGTGTCTTTGTGTAAATCCACTTTGTCGTAATTGCTGTCAGACATATCGTCGCCTGCAAAACCTTCAAATGGGTTTTTAATCATAAGCCCTGCGGCAACAGCCTCGTCAACGGCCTTTTTAAGCTCTTTAATTGACCCAATAACTCGGGTTTCATCCCCTTCTGTTGTGCGCCAAATGGGTAATGGTATGCCCCAAAAGCGTGATCGAGATAGGTTCCAATCGTTGGCATTGGCAAGCCAATTCCCAAAACGACCTTCGCCTGTTTTGGCGGGTTTCCACTGAATGGTTTTATTCAATCCCACCATGCGGTCTTTGTGTCCTTGGACCTTTATAAACCACGAGTCTAAGGGGTAATAAAGTACAGGAGCATCCGTACGCCAACAGTGCGGATAACTGTGCACATACTTTTCAACCTTAAAGGCTTTGTTTTCTTCTTTAAGGCGAATAGCAATCGCTACGTCTACTGACTTTTCTGGTGCCTCACCTTCTGGATAAAATTCGTTTTTGATAAACTTCCCGCCAACCAAGCCAACTTCTGTTCTGAATTTTCCTTGAAGGTCAACAAGAGGTACTGGGTTTTTGTTTTCGTCTAATATCAAAAGTGGTGGAATAGGCGGTGTAGCTTCTTTGGCTACTTTGGCATCGTCTGCCCCAAAAGTGGGAGCCGTGTGAACAATTCCTGTACCGTCTTCAGTCGTTACAAAATCTCCTGTAATAATGCGGAAGGCATCTTGTGCATTTTCATAAGGCAGTGGGGACTGATTCCACAACTGCTTGTAACGAATGTCTACTAAATCTGCCCCTTTAATTTGTTGCGTAATAAGGAATGGGATGGTCTTGTCCCCTTGGGAATATGCGTTAAGTGCCGCTTGGTTTTCTGCCTGAACATATTTCTTTCCAAACTGCTTTGAGATAAGCTTTTCGGCGAGCAAAACACGTATGGGCTCAAAAGTATATTGATTGAACGTATGTACTACCGCATAACTGATTTTCGGACCTACCGTCAATGCGGTGTTGGAAGGGAGTGTCCAAGGCGTCGTTGTCCATGCCAATACGTGCAAAGGAGTGTCACCGCGCAAGGCCGCTGGAAGCGTATCGTCAATGGTTTCAAACTGAGCCGTTACAGAAGTGTCGCTTACATCTCGGTAACATCCCGGCTGATTTAATTCGTGAGAAGATAGTCCTGTTCCGGCCATGGGAGAATATGGCTGGATGGTGTAGCCCTTATAAATCAGCCCTTTTTTATAGAGCGTTGATAATAACCACCATACAGATTCCATGTATTTTGAAGTATAGGTGATATACGGATCTTCCATGTCTACCCAATATCCCATTTTTTTGGTGAGATCGTTCCATACATCCGTATAACGCATAACTGCTTCACGGCAGGCTTTGTTGTATTCGGAAATACTGATGGTTTTTCCTATGTCTTCTTTCGTAATGCCCAACTCTTTTTCAACGCCAAGCTCAACGGGTAAGCCGTGTGTGTCCCAGCCTGCTTTTCGCTTGACTTGGAAGCCCTGTTGGGTTTTATAGCGACAAAAAATGTCTTTTAGTGCACGTGCCAAAACGTGGTGAATCCCAGGCAACCCATTTGCAGAAGGGGGGCCTTCATAAAACACAAAAGGAGGGCGTCCCTCTCTAGTAGAAACACTTGCCTCAAAGGTTAGGTGCTCTTCCCAAAAAGAAGCAATTTCTTCCGCCGTTGCGGGCAAATCAAGATGTGAATAGGTAGGAAACAAAATTTCTTGCTAAAATTATGCTTGCGAAAGTAACCATTTTAGGGCAAAAAATGATGCTTTACAGGTTTCTAGTCATTACAATTGATAACGTAAAACCAACTTTAGGCTTCTGCCTGGTACAGAAATACCTGAAGCAAATTCTCTATAATGGGTGTCAAAAAGGTTAAATACCCCTCCCGACAAATTAAAAGATGTATTAATGGGATAGGCAAACTGGAGGTCAAAACGATGCCATGCGGGTGTCCCTGCATAAGAGCCGTCTGTAAGAAGTGGTGTTTCTTCCAAACCATCTTCTCCCCATGGGCTGTACGAATTTGGGTGCTTGGATTTTGCAAAATTCCATTCCAATCCTAAAGTTCCTTTCTTAAGTGTTAAATCAAGCTTTTGGACGGTAAATAATGGGCTTATAGATGGAAGGTTTCCGCTTAGGTTATTGCCGTCACCTTTTGTTAATGTCAGTGCTCCTGAATATTGCAGTTTGGAAGAAATTTGCCATTGAGTTTGTGCGCTAAAACCATAGACTCGAACCCGACCAAGATTGGTATTTGACACAATTTGAACCTCTTCTCCAGAAAAAATAATGGTGTCCGTTTTCTGCGTAGATGAATCGTCATGAATGTGATACGTTCCTCGTGCTATATAATCGTAAATGTTGGCATAATAGCCGTTGAGTTCAAAAAAAGATCCGTCTTTCCAAAGGCGCTTAATTCCAACTTCACCACTAACGATATATTCAGGGCTTAATCTCATGTTTGGTACGGTCAAAACACCATTGTGTTCGCGTGTTTTGCCCAGATCATCAATGTTTGGAGATCTAAAGCCTGTTGACATCAGTGCCTTCAACTGCCAATTGGCATTGGGCTGATGTGTGTATCCTAAGGTTACGTTTGAAGCCCCGTTTTTTTGATTGACATGTGCTAATCGCGCATCAATGAGCGCTTGTTCTGTCCAAGAAGCGTCTAACTCTGTGAAGGTGTGCCGTCCGCCAAAAGCCAATGTACTATTTGGGTTGATGTCATACCTAAAATCTATATATGCAGCAAAAGTCTTGTAGGTACTTCCCCCGCTTGGATAACGAGTAGCGATTGGGGTCTTTGGAGTAAGGCCAACTATTTGATTCCCGTCAACAGCAAGCGTTTGGCTAAAAGCAGTCGATTTTACCTCGTTATGTGTAAGCTCTAATCCGTATGACCAATCAAACCCCTTTGAGAAACTAGCCTTAAAGTCGGCGTTGAGGCTGTAAACACAAAGGTTTTCACGCTGCGTATGTCTGTCTAGGCTGCTAAATTTTCTTTTGATGCGAGACTCTTCTAAAAACTGGGCGGCAGCAATAATTTTTCCAGACTGTAACCAAGGGCGGGTTCCAATAAAGTTTATTTGGGGAGAAATGAGCCATCTTTTTTGAGGGCCATATTCCCAACGTGCAAAGCGCAATTCCCCATCTTGCTTTTCGGCAAGCTTGTCAAACCTTGGAATGTTTCCGGAGTTTGATCCTTGCAAATTAAGAGTGAATTTGATGCCTGTATCGCTGTGATAGACCCATTTTTGTAAAAGGTCTACTTGTTCATACCCAGAGTTACGCTGCATATTTGGGTTGCTATTTGAAGTTGGGGTTGCGGTATAGTTCGATGCTGTGTTTTCTGAATACGCAGCTACCTTTCCCCAGTTGTCGTATCCATGTGAGCGACTTTTCCCCATAACAATGTCTCCAAAATGCGCATAAGAAACATATTGAAGCATGGCCCATTTAGAAGCGCTGTATTCAAACAAAGCCGATTGTTTACTTGTGTTTTGGTTAAAATCGTAGGAGGAGGAACCAGAAAAACTTGTTTTCTTATTTTGATTAATTAGCGGAGTTCGTGTATAAAAGTGGATAACTCCGCCTAAGGCATCAGATCCATAACCAACGGAAGATGGTCCAAAGATAACTTCTGCCCGTTCTAAGCTCAAAGGATCTACGCTAAGTGCATTGTGAAGGTGTCCTGAACGAAAGATCGCATTGTTCATCCGCACGCCATCAACAACTAAAAGCACTCGGTTTGCTTCAAACCCTCGTAAGACGGGGCTCCCGCCGCCGCCTTGTGATTGCTGCACGCGTACACCTGGGATTTTACGCAATAAAACGGCCGTATTTTCAGGGCTTTGCTTTTCAATTTCAGCTTTGGCGACAATACCGATTTGTTGTGCCAAACGTTTCTTCTTGGTACTGGCCCTTGCAACCGATAAGACAATTTCACCCAGCTGCTCAGAATCTGGTGTCATCCAAATAATTTGAGCTGATTTGATCTGATTTTTTGATAGTGTGTATGGTAAGTATCCTATGTGAGAAAATGAAATAAGGGCATTATCAGCAAAGGCATCGAGCTTGGCTGATCCATCAAAGTCTGTTGTTTTAAAATGAGCACCGTCCTGATCTACAATTGTAACACTAGGAAGCACTTCAAGCGTTACCGCGTCCTTAACTAAAACCTGCTGCGCAAAACTACAACAGCAGATAAAAAGGGATACGCTAATCGTTAAAAACCTCATATAAAATATCTAATGATTTCGGCGGTCTAAATGACTGCACATGTAATTGATAATAACGCATAAGCAAGCGCAATAAGCGTATTCTTTGGTCAGCATTGGTCGAAACCTTATCAATCTTATCAAATTTCGTACCTAAGTAGCTTTTTAACATTTCTATTTCCTGTCCTGATACACATTCCTTGCCGCGTGCTTGAGCGGCAAACTGTCCGTTTTCAAGATCAAAATAGGGCTGTGCTATATGGGTCATGTCTGGATAAAAGCCTAGGTATTTGGTAAGTTGTATGAGTATAAACACATGGGCGTTGGCAATTTGCCCACGTATATCAATCCATATTAAGGCATGTTCTAAAAAACGATATAGGGACTGATTTTCTTCCTCTTCTTTTAATACGGAACGGAAAACTTCGGCGAGAAAAATACAAATACTAGACTTAACAACGTCGGTTGAAATTGTAGTATAAGGGTGTATGATTTTGGCCGACTTCAAGATAGGAAGTCGTGTCCTTTTTGGTGTGCTAGACAATAGTTCAAGCTGTGTCAACGGCTGGAACATGCCCATTGAAAGGGATTTGTTTTTCTTTTTTGAACGTGCTCCTTTGACCACAAAAGATTGCAGGCCAGAGCGTTCCGTGTAGCAATGAAGCATGACGCTGGTTTCTCCATACTTTGTGGTATGTAATACAATTGCGTTTGTCGAGCCTTCCATTAATTGATAACCATAAGCTTTTTAACAGCGCTGTCAAGTCCGTCTTTGGAGGTTATAAAAATAAGGTATACGCCACTACGAACGCGGGCTCCTGAAAAGGAGCGCAGATTCCAACTAATGCTACCGCCTTCACTAGTGGTGTCATAAACCAAGTTACCGGCGATATCTGTTATTTTTACCCGCGTCTTTTGTTGCAACCCCCGAATAACAACATTCCCTAAAAAATTAGGTCGCACTGGGTTTGGGAAAACATTTGCATCAGACAAGCTTTCAGATTCAGCATAAGCATCCCCTTGAAAAGAGACCATACCATTAAGTGTTCCGAAATAAACCTCCCCAGACACCTCATCTATCCCAATTGTTTTCACAGATGAGGTTGGAAGCGGGCTGTTTTCCTTAGTAAAGTGTTGTAAAATTTGACTTCCGTCGGGCGAAATTAAAAACACCCCTGAGCTTGTTGTGCTAATCCATTTTTGATTGTTGCCATCTACCTCAATGTCGGATATAAGTTGTCCGCTTAATAGTTCTCGCAAGTTTCCTCCATCGGATATGACAACAGAACGTAATTGGGTGTCCTCTTCAAAGAAACGGTTGGGCGCATAAAGAACTGCAAGGCCATCCCTAGTGCCCACCCACAGGCGGTTGTCTTTGTCTAAACGTATGCTGCGTATATCATCTGATGGCAGCCCCATGTCCCCTCCCATGATGCGTTTCATTTGTGGAGGAGATTGCGAAATATCAACCCCAATGAGTCCGCTATTTACACCCCCAAAAAATAAAATCTTATTGTTGTAAAACTCTAAATTTGAATAGCCTGCTTCTTGTTTATAATCCAAAACGACGTCCGATAAATCATATGCAGTCCATTGCCCTGATGGGGTTCTTTTTTTGAGTCCTTTTTGCACAAACCCGGTTAAAGACCAGACGTTTCCGCTGTCATCAACCAAAGCATCGCGAACACGAACACTTATATAATCTGCTCCATCAAATGTTAGGCTTTCCAGGCCGCTATTTGTTTGGTCCCACAACGCCTCTGGCGTATTGTCTTCTAGGTAAACTATTCCTCCATGATAGGAACAAACATAAAACGTCCCTATTTCAGTTGGGTGAGCCACCACGCGAACAAATGAGTCTGCATTAAATAATTGGTTGTTGGGGATGTTTTCCCACTGATTGTCAGCATAACGACTTAAGCCATATTTTTCTAAAGGATAGGGATTATAGAATAAACTATAATCCCCATGGGCAATCCAGAGCTCATCCTGTAAATTCTCAATATCAAAAATACTGTTTAACAATGGGCCTTGTGGGCTGATTAAATCGAAGTTATTATCATTTGCGTAGCGTATAAGTCCTTCGCTTGAGGTGCCTATCCACTTCTGACCATTTAAGCTTACTGCAAAGTTAAACGTGTTGGGTTTCACCCCGTCTAAGTCACCTACGGTTTGGGTTCTGACAAAAGATTTATCCGTGTCATAAACTCGGTTTGAAACCGTTATCAGTACACCATTCTCGTGAGGAGAAATATTCTTTAATACACCTGGAAAAGTTACTCTTTTTTGAGCCGTATTGCCCAATTGAAAAAAGGAAAGGGAACTACCCTCGTCTTTAGCTGCGTACAAACTATTATCTTGAGTCCACAAGGATGCCCAATTGCCTACTGCTAATTGATTCCAAGATGAAAACTCCAGCTTATTTGGGTTCGCTTGAGACGTTTTAAATAAGCCTTGTTCGGTAGCTGCATACAGCACGTTTTCAAAAACGAAAACTTGATTAACTTTTATGCTGTTGCTTGTCGGTCCAAAATAATACGTATCTCCAAATTCGAGCGTTTCAGGATTAACTTCTACAATACCAAACCCTGTAGCTACGTATGCTATATTATCTACTAGTTGTATATGATTAATCTGCTTTTTTTCAGCGGAAATTATGTTGCTCCGCGTGATCCCGCTTTCAAATATTGTTTTCTTGGTATTGATGTCGATTTGTGCAAGCAAGCCATTTTCATGTCCGACTAAAATTACGTTTCCATAGGTTGCTAGCGCAGAAATGTTGTCTCCTGAAAGGCCTTCAACTGTAGTGATGGTTTCAGAAGTGCTTTGTGAAGTGTCAAATAGAAAAAGGGCGTTTTCGGCAGCCGTAACTATCGTTTGATTGCTTACAGTGCCAATGGAAGTGTTATTATAGGAATAGTACGACTCCCAAGCGTTGGTTTGACCCCAAACCACCAGTGGTCCTGTAAGCAGCAAACAGGCGATATATTTTTGAAGGGTTGGTTTCATTATTTGTTAAACGAGTAAAAAGCTGATGTCGTATGTCAGACCACGCCTTGTGCCAGCATGGCATCGGCAACCTTAACAAACCCTGCTATGTTAGCTCCCTTTTCATAATTAATGCCTTCTTTTCCTTTACCATAAGAAGCACAGGCTTGGTGAATGTCTTTCATGATGTGTTGTAAGCGCTGATCAACCTCATCGCGTGTCCAGCTGTAGCGCAAAGAGTTTTGTGCCATTTCAAGGCCCGAAACTGCCACACCCCCTGCATTGGATGCCTTTCCTGGTGCGTATAGAACGTTGTTGTTGTGAAAGTGTAAAATCGCATCAGGCGTTGAAGGCATATTAGCGCCTTCGCTCACACAATAACAGCCGTTAGAAATTAGGGTTTTGGCATCTACGCCGTCAAGCTCATTTTGTGTGGCACAGGGCATGGCAATGTCACAGGGAACACCCCATGGTTTTTCACCTTTGTGAAAACTAGCTTTGGGATACTGCTCCACATATTTATCAATGCGTTGTCGACTCACATTTTTAAGCTGCATGATAAACGCCAACTTTTCTTCATCAATTCCATCTGGGTCATAAATAAATCCAGATGAATCTGACATGGTCAAAACCTTTGCCCCAAGCTGAATGGCTTTTTCTGCTGCATATTGTGCCACATTTCCAGAGCCAGATATCACGACCTTTTTGCCTTCAAAAGAAGCGCCTCTTGTTTCCAGCATGTTTTGTGCAAAATATACCGCACCATATCCTGTTGCCTCAGGACGAATAAGCGAGCCACCCCAAGAAATGCCTTTGCCTGTAAGCACACCCGTAAATTCATTTTTTAAACGCTTGTACTGACCAAACATATAGCCTATTTCTCTGCCGCCAACACCAATATCCCCAGCTGGAATGTCTCTGTTAGGGCCGATGTGGCGAAAAAGTTCAGTCATAAAACTTTGGCAAAAGCGCATTAGCTCAGCATCTGATTTGCCTTTTGGATTAAAATCGGCACCTCCTTTTCCGCCTCCCATGGGAAGTGTAGTCAAGGCATTTTTAAATACTTGCTCAAAAGCCAAAAACTTTAATATGCTAAGATTAACCGACTCATGAAACCGCAAACCGCCTTTGTAAGGACCAATGGCTGAGTTCATTTCGATACGATACCCCCTGTTTACACGGATTTCTCCACTATCATCAATCCATGGCACACGAAACATAATCACACGTTCAGGTTCTGCCATGCGCATGAGGATGTTTTTTCCGTGATAAATATCATTTGCAACAATGTAGGGTATAACCGTTTGTGCTACTTCCGAAACGGCCTGCATAAACTCAGGTTCATTGGTATTGCGTTGGCTTACTTCTTGTAAAAAATTATTGATGATTTTTTTCATGATCGTCGATTTGAAACCTAAATGTATGTATTATTTTATTTAACTCAAGGCTTGAGCTAAATCGGCAATCAAATCTTCGCTGTCTTCAATGCCAACACTAAGGCGAATAAGACCGTCGGTAACCCCTGTTTTTTCTCGTTTTTCTTTTGGAATAGAGGCGTGCGTCATGCTTGCTGGGTGTCCTGCTAAGCTTTCCACACCGCCCAAAGACTCTGCCAAAGTAAATACTTGAAACGACGACACGATAGATACTGCTTTTTCAAGGCTATTTTCCTTATGTACAAAAGACATCATGCCAC
>QXZR01000060.1 GCA_009886265.1 Flavobacteriaceae bacterium | reverse complement strand
ATACTTTACAAAAACTACGACTTAACCATGTTTATGAATGGTGTTCTTGGTGGATTGGTTGCCATAACAGCTGGAGCAGATCAAATGTCAACAGGTGAAGCCATGATTATTGGTGCCGTTGGTGGTATTATCGTAGTACTAGCGATTGCATTGCTTGAAAAACTAAAGCTTGATGATCCGGTAGGTGCCATTGCTGTTCACCTCTTTGCAGGCATGTGGGGAACACTTGCCGTAGGGATCTTTGGTGATATGGCCAGCACCAAACAATTTATGCTGCAACTGGCCGGAGTAGGTATCGTTGGCGCATTCTGTGTTCTGAGTGCATTAATATTAGTACTTATCGTAAAAGCCACAATCGGGCTACGCGTAACTAAGGAACATGAAATTGGCGGACTTGATGATGCGGAACACGGCATGTCAGCTTATGCAGACTTCAGTGTTTCTAAAAAATAGAAAACAACTAATTATCTGTTTAAACCCGGGTGTTTTTTATAAACACTCGGGTTTGTTTTTTATGTATGTTTGCAGCAAAACAACATATGTACGCCATTACACTTGTTATTCAATGTCCAGACAAGAAAGGAATTATTGCCGATGTAACCTCTTTTGTTTACGAACAGAAAGGAAACATCCAATACATTGACCAGTACGTTGACAGAGAAAACGGCGCATTTTTTATGCGTTTACAAGCTGAGTTAGACGAGCAGCTTTGCTCCTATCAAAATTTTGTTAGCCTATTTGAAAATCAACTGGCAAACGGCTACAACATGACGTGGAGTCATCAGCCGCTGAACTACAAACCCAAGATGGCTGTTTTTGTGTCAAAATACGATCACTGTCTCTACGACTTGTTGGGACGTTTTAAATCTGGAGAACTTGGCGTAGAAATTCCGTTTATCCTCAGTAACCATAAAGATTTGGACTCGATAGCAAAAGCTTTTGAAATTCCATTCTTTCACATTCCCGTTACCAAAGAAACCAAAGCAACCGCCACAAAACAACAGCTTGCACTACTAAAAGAACACAAGGTAGATTTTGTAGTCTTGGCACGTTATATGCAAATTGTACCGGCAGACCTTATTGAAGTTTATAAAAACAAAATAATCAATATTCACCACTCGTTTTTGCCTGCATTCCCTGGTGCAAAACCTTACCACTCCGCTTTTGAGCGCGGTGTGAAAATCATTGGTGCTACCAGTCACTACGTGACAGAAGAACTTGATGCTGGACCCATTATTGAGCAAGGAGTAGCGCAAGTATCGCACAATCACAGTGTTTCACAGTTGATTGCTAAAGGACGGGATTTAGAGAAAATGGTATTAGCAAATGCCGTTAAACACCATGTTGAGAAAAAAGTGTTGGTCTACGGAAACAAAACCGTAATATTTACCTAGCTAAGGGATTTCAGAAAACCTAGGGTTGTCTTATTAAAAACTTCTGGCTGTTCCACATTAACCACGTGACCACAATCAGGTACTACTGCAATTTGTGAAGCCTGATGCATGCCAGCCAACTGTTGAACACTTGGTAAAAACATATAGTCTTCTTCACCCATAACATATAGTGTAGGAATACCCACATCTACCTGTCGGAAGAGACGAAGTAATGGTTTTAATTCTGAAGTGAGCCTATACCAACGTAAAAACTCTTTATGGTAAAGTTTTTTCGCCTCTCGAACAAAAAGCAACCTAGACTCACGATGATTTTTCTTGGGCATGATTATAAATGCAAAAAAACGGTAAAGCCATAAATATGGAATCACCGACTTAACGATATTTCCCAAGCGCATTAAAATCTGAGACCGGATATTGAGCTTCATGATTGCGCCTCCCATAATCATACTTGAAACACGTTCTGGATGATTTTCAGCCAATTGACGAATCAGTATGGTACCTAGAGAAATGCCTATAAAATGTGACTTTTCAATCTTTTCATAATCCAACACTTCAATAATATCATCAACAATACTATCAAACGTATAGCGCTTTTCAAATGCACGTTTGATTGTTGGTTTCGAATTCCCATGGCCACGAAGGTCTAGCAACAAAACATTGTAATGCTTGGCGTAGTCACGTACCTGTTTAAACCATATAGACGAGCTACCGCCTGCACCGTGAACAAAGGTGACCCATTCAGAAGAAGTTTGATGTTTATAGCGACTGTAATGCAACATTAGGCGAGTAGTTTTTGCATTTGACTTTGAAGCGAAGCAGCAACTTTAGAAGCAGCGGCAACATAATCTTTACCATTACTGGCATATAAAATTCCACGAGACGAGTTAACCAAAAGACCAACCTGTTCGTTTGCGCCATTTTCAAAAACGTCCTTGAGGCTGCCGCCTTGTGCGCCTACTCCTGGAATCAGCAAAAAGGCATTGGGAACGATGTCTCTAATTTCTTTTAAGTAGCCTGCCTTGGTCGCGCCAACCACAAACATAAGCCTATCCGCATTATCGTACTTTAAAGAAGTAGCAAGCACTTCTTTAAACAATGGTTTTTCAGCGTTTTCAGTAAATTGAAAATCAGCTGCTCCTTGATTAGAGGTCAAAGCCAACAAAATGGCGTGCTTGTCTTTGTATGTCAAGAAAGGCTCAACGGAGTCTTTACCCATATAGGGTGCAATGGTAATAGAATCAAATGGCATGGCTTCAAAAAAAGCCTTGGCATAGCGCAAGGAAGTATTGCCTATATCACCGCGTTTAGCATCAGCGATGGTAAACAAATCGGGGTAATGCGACTTTATGTAGTGTATTAATTTAGACAAAGATGCATAGCCCGTTTCTCCATAAGCTTCGAAAAATGCCGTGTTTATTTTAATAGCAACACAAAGGTGTTGCACTTCATCGACTATAGCCTTGCAAAAATCAAAAAGGGGTTCTTCACTAGAGGCAATAAGCTGCTCAGGCATTTTTTCTATATCGGGATCTAGACCCAAGCACAGGAATGATTTTTTCAGCTGAATTTGATTGTATAAATCTTGTTGTGTCATACTACAGCAATTCGTCTGAGAATTTAAGTTTCTCAGTGTTTTGATAGAGTTGCATTTCGTCAATCAGCTTCTGAATATCTCCGTTGATGATGTTTTGCAAATCATACAAAGTTAATCCAATACGGTGGTCTGTGACACGTCCTTGTGGATAATTATACGTTCTAATTTTAGCAGAGCGGTCTCCGGAAGAAACCATACTTTTGCGTTTTTCAGAATCGGCAGCTTGCTTTTTGGCTAGCTCCATATCGTAGAGTCTTGACCGAAGTACTTTCAAGGCCTTTTCAAGATTTTTGTGAGAAGATTTTTGGTCTTGACAACTCACAATCATACCAGTTGGTTCGTGATGTAACTTAATGGCAGAGTAGGTCGTATTTACTGACTGACCACCAGGGCCAGTTGAAGTAGTACGCTCAATTCTAATCTCGGTCATATCAAGCTCAATATCAAACTCCTCTGCTTCTGGCAATACCATAACGGTAGCTGCAGAGGTGTGTACACGCCCTTGGGTTTCTGTTTGTGGTACACGCTGAACACGGTGAACACCTGATTCGAATTTTAAAGTACCGTATACTTGGTCGCCATTTACTTCAAAAATAATTTCTTTAAAGCCTCCCGAAGTACCCTCGCTCATATCCACGACATTGACCTTCCAGCCCTTGCCCTCACAATACTTCGTATACATACGGAATAAATCACCAGCAAAAATACTCGCCTCGTCTCCGCCTGTTCCTGCACGAAGCTCCATCATAACGTTTTTAACGTCCTCTGGGTCCTTAGGAATAAGCATAAAACGAATTTCATCTTCTAGGGCAAGTAGTTTTTTTGAGGAAACATCCAATTCTTCTTTGGCCATTTCGAGCATCTCAGGGTCTTTTTCTTCCGAAATAATAGCTTCTGCCTCTTCCTTATTGCTCAAAAAACTTAAAAATTCAGAGCGCTTCTCCATCAATGCGTTCAAATCTTTGTATTCGCGATTCAAGGAAATATATCGCTTTTGATCAGCGATAATATCAGGCTGTATGATAAGGTCAGAAACCTCATCAAAACGTTGTTTTACAATCTGTAGTTTTTCTTGTAACATGAACTATGAGACAAAGGTACGCAACTCCAACCTAAAGCTGATATGGATATTATCACGAATCTTGACGAGCATAAAAGCAGGAAGTGTAATATCAAATTCAGATGGTTTAAAATCAAAATCGCCTTCGAGGATCCACACATCGTCTTTTTTAACCCAATTGGCAGTTGTTGTGAGGCTTATTGTCTTACCATGGAATTTTAAATTCCCAGTTATACTAAGGGTCTCCCCTTCCAAAGAAAGCTTGTCTGAGTAAAATGAAACTTTTGGAAACAGCAAAGCCTCCAATACCTCAAGCGCATGGGCATCACGGCTTTCATTTCTTGAATCGAAGGAAGCGACCGAAGTGACAATTGCTATGCGGGTAGGAACAGCGTTCTCAAGCACAACGACTCCTTGAACTTGTTTAGAAGTACCTGACCAATCATGTAC
>QXZR01000006.1:2125-6649 GCA_009886265.1 Flavobacteriaceae bacterium | reverse complement strand
TTTTGCGCAGAACGGCAACACTTTTGTGCAAAGGGTAAAGAAGTAATTAGCGATTCCTACCTACAGTAATAATAAACTCTTTTTCAGTTTATAGGGTGTTAAATATGTAGCTGAAATATTTTAGTATATTTAACCCGTTGTGTATTTTAGAGTAATGTTACACAAATATGTCAGTTCGATTGATTTTCGACAGAAAATTGTAACCCGTGTTGAGCATATCGAAACATCGAGAACGAATTCAAACACCAAATTCTTTTTTCTTGATAGTGCTACTTAGCTTATTCTCGATACAAATTTTACTCATTTCAATCGCAAAATTCACCTGTCTGCCGACAAGGCAGGTTCGAATTGACAGAACTCAATCAAAATGCACAACGGTTTATATTTATTGTCACTACTAACCAAAAACACCCAAAAAATGAAAACTTCAAACGTATATAACTCCCTTTTTGTATTTCTGGTCCTATTTACATTTTCGTGTACTTCGGAGCTGGGTCAGAACAAACTACTTAAATCATGGACAGGCCCATATATGGGTACACCTGCCTTTGATAATATGCAAGTAGCAGACGTAAAGCCTGCCATGCTAAAAGCCATGGAGCTCAATTTGCAAGAAATAGAAGCCATTGCAACAAATCCTGAAGCACCAAGCTTTGAAAACACCATTGAGGCCATGGAGCGTTCTGGAAAAGTTTTGGACCGTGCTTTTGCGTATTATGGGATTTTCAGCAGTAATATGTCTTCACCCGAATTTAGAGAAGTGCAAACGGAACTTGCGCCACTGTTTTCAGAGTTTCAATCTAAAATCACACAAAACGAGAAGCTTTTTCAACGTATCAAATCCGTTTATGAAGACTCAAAAACAAATCCACTTGAAGCAGATCAACAACGTGTGGTTGAACTAACCTATCAAGGTTTTGCCATGAACGGTGCCGATTTAGACGACGAGAAAAAGAAACGCTATGCAGCCATAAACAAAGAACTTTCTTCGCTCTATACCAAGTTTTCAAATAACGTATTGCATGACGAAGAAAATTATGTAACCTACCTTACAGAAAATCAGTTGGGAGGACTTCCAGATGATTTTGTCAAGTCTGCTGCTCGGATAGCTGACGGAAAGGGTAGGGCAGGAGCATATGCAGTTACCAATACCCGTTCTTCAATGGATCCGTTTTTGACCTATTCAACCGAACGAGATTTACGTAAACGAGTTTGGACGAATTATTATGCCCGTGGCGATAATGGTGATGCATACGACAACAAAGAAATCATTGCTCAAATATTAAAACTACGTCGTGAGCGTGTTGCTTTACTTGGTCACAAAAATTATCCTGAATGGCGCTTGCAAAACCGTATGGCAAAAAACCCCGAGAATGCCATGGCACTTATGGAAGCCGTTTGGCCTGCAGCCATTGCCCGTGTTGCTGAAGAGGTAGCAGACATGCAAGCTGTGGCAGATGCTAATGGAGATGACATCACCATAGCTCCTTGGGACTACCGCTTTTATGCAGAGAAAGTACGCAAAGCTAAATATGATTTAGATTCAGATGAGGTAAAGCAATACCTGCAATTAGACAAGCTAACGGATGCCATGCACTATGTCGCGGGACGTTTGTTTGGTTATGCCTTTTCACCAGTTTCAGATGGAACGGTTCCTGTATTCCACGAGGATGTTAAGGTGTGGGAGGTGACCAACAAGCAAACGGGAGATCACATTGGGTTGTGGTATTTAGATCCTTATGCAAGAGAAGGAAAGCGCTCAGGTGCTTGGGCGACTACCTACAGAAGCTTTTCAACCTTTGATGGAAAAACAAACGTGTTGGCATCCAACAACTCAAACTTTGTTAAGCCAGCCCCTGGTGAGGCCTTGCTCATTTCTTGGGACGATGCCACAACCTTCTTCCACGAATTTGGTCATGCCTTACACTTTTTTGCTTCCGAAGTGAGATACCCAACGTTAAACGGAGGGGTTAGAGACTATACCGAATTTCAATCACAGCTATTAGAACGGTGGTTGTCCACAGACGACGTAATTGATCAGTTTTTGGTACATCAAGAAACAGGAGCGCCCATGCCAGATGCATTGGTAGCAAAAATCAAAAAGGCAGCAACGTTTAATCAAGGTTTTGCCACTACCGAATATTTAGCATCCGCGCTGATGGATATGAAACTCCATTTGGCAGACCCAACAGATTTAGATGTAGGTGCGTTTGAGCGTGAAACATTGGCTGCATTAAACATGCCAAAGGAATTACCCATGCGTCACAGGACGCCTCATTTTGGACACGTATTTTCTGGCGAAGGCTATGCTACGGCATATTACGGCTATATGTGGGCAGATGTATTGACAGCCGATGCTTCCGAAGCATTTAGAGAGGCAACGGGCGGCTTTTATGACGAAGCCATGTCAAAAAAATTAGTTAAATATCTATTCGCACCACGCAACTCCATTGACCCAGCTGAAGCATATAGGTTGTTTAGAGGGAGAGATGCTTCTATTGATGCTTTAATGCGCGCTAGGGGCTTCCCTGTAACTCCATAACATTATGCATAAAGCATTTTAAACAGCAAAATATTGCACTATAATGTAATTAGCTGCACGATTAGCTGAATTATTTTAGTATTTTCGGGGGAAATTTATTTTTATGGATGATTTGGCATATCGGTCAATAGCAGATTACAAACAAGCAAAAGAACAGGCTTCAGCACAACCAGAAGCTTTTTGGGAAGATATTGCAAATCAATTTGAATGGCATCAAAAATGGGATAAGACCTTAGCGTATGATTTTCATAAACCAGAAGTAAAATGGTTTTTAGGGGGTAAATTAAACATTACCGAAAACTGCTTAGATCGCCATCTTAAAACGCAGCCAAATCAAACGGCAATTATCTTTGAGCCAAACGATCCAAAAGAAACTGCACAACATATTTCATATAAGGAATTGCACAGCCGTGTTTGTCGTGTAGCTAATATGCTAAAGGATAATGGTGCAAAAAAAGGAGACAGGATATGTCTTTATATGCCCATGGTACCAGAGCTGGCCATAACCGTTTTGGCATGTGCGCGTATTGGTGCCATTCACTCTGTGGTATTTGCTGGTTTTTCTGCTGCCGCATTAGCGGCAAGAATAAACGATGCCGATTGCGCCATGTTGGTAACTGCCGACGGTGGATTCCGCGGTGCTAAAGTCACCCCTTTAAAAGTCATTGCTGACGAAGCTTTAACCCATTGTACAAGCATAAAAACTTCGATTGTACTTAAACGAACAGGTCAAGAAGTAGCTTGGAATGATATTGATGTTTGGTGGCACGAAGCATTAGCGGAAGTGGACGACTATTGTCCTGCTGAAATCATGGATAGCGAAGATCCTTTGTTCATTTTATATACTTCTGGCTCTACTGGAAAACCCAAAGGAATGGTGCACACATGTGGTGGATATATGGTTTATACCGCATACTCCTTTCAAAACGTTTTTCAATATGAAAAAGGCGATGTTTATTGGTGTACTGCCGATATCGGTTGGATTACAGGACATTCTTATATAGTATACGGTCCTTTGGCTGTAGGCGCAACCACGGTCATGTTTGAAGGCGTCCCTTCATACCCTGAGTATGATCGTTTTTGGGAAGTCTGTGCCAAACACAAGGTCAATCAGTTTTATACGGCACCTACTGCTATACGTGCTTTGCAAAAGCACCCAGTAGACTTGGTCAGTAAACACGATTTGTCTTCACTAAAAGTTTTAGGTTCTGTTGGAGAACCCATTAATGCAGAAGCATGGCATTGGTATGACGATCACGTTGGAAAGAACAATTGTCCCATTGTGGATACATGGTGGCAAACCGAAACGGGCGGTATTTTAATAACCTCACTAGCGGGAGTAACAGCACAGAAACCTACCTATGCCACACTTCCTATGCCGGGTGTTCAAGCGGTTTTGTTGAACAACGAAGGCAATGAATTGGTTGGTGAAAACGAAGGTATTTTAGCTATTAAACACCCATGGCCATCTATTGCCCGTACCATTTGGGGCGACCACGAACGTTATAAAAATGTTTACTTCAGTGCCTATCCTGGTTATTATTTTCCTGGCGATGGTGCCTTACGTGATGCGGAAGGCAATTTCCGTATAACAGGTAGGGTAGATGATGTGGTGATTGTTTCTGGGCATAACCTTGGAACGGCACCTATTGAAAATGCATTAAACGAACATCCTAATGTTGTTGAAAGCGCAGTTGTTGGTTTTCCACACGATGTAAAAGGGAATGCGCTACACGCATTTGTCATATCTAAAGATGAAGTAGATGATACCGAAGCGCTGATCGCAGCCTTACGTGCTTTGGTGGCTCAAACCATTGGACCTATAGCCAAGCCAGACCGTATTCAAGTGGTAAGTGGACTTCCAAAAACGCGAAGTGGTAAAATCATGCGTCGCATACTGCGTAAACTCGCTGCGGGGGAATACAATCAATTAGGTGACGTTTCTACTTTGTTAAACCCAGAAGTGGTGGAGGAGATTAAGC
>QXZR01000006.1:0-2025 GCA_009886265.1 Flavobacteriaceae bacterium | reverse complement strand
TCCTCTTGGTGTACCATTTCAACCGTAGTGTGCATGTATTTTAGCGGCAATGAAATAAGCGCCGAAGGCACACCGCCGTTGCTATAAGCAAAGGCATCGGTATCTGTTCCGGTATATCTTGAAGAAGCCAAACGCTGGAACGGAATCTTCTTTGCTTCTGCGGTATCAATAATGCGATCGCGCAATAGCTGCTGCACGGCAGGCGCGTAAGAGATTACGGGTCCTTTTCCAATCGTATTGTCCCCTTGTTTTTTTGGATCAATCATGGGTGTGGAGGTATCGTGACATACGTCTGTTACGATAGCCACGTCTGGTTTGATGGTCTGTGTGATCATCTCAGCACCACGTAGTCCAATTTCTTCTTGTACCGAATTGGTTACATATAGTCCAAAAGGTAATTCAACCTTGTTTTCTTTCAGCAAGCGTGCTACTTCGGCAATCATAAAGCCGCCTATGCGGTTGTCAAGGGCACGGCATACAAATTTGTTTTTGTTGAGTACTTGAAAAGTATCGGGATAGGTAATGACACAACCCACATGGATGCCCATTTTTTCTACTTCTTCCTTTTTAGAAGCACCAACATCAATGGTAATATTCTCAAGCTTAGGTGTTTCTTCCTTTCCAGCCATTCGAGTGTGAATAGCAGGCCAACCAAATACTCCTTTAACGATGCCTTTCTTTGTATGGATGTTTACCCATTTAGACGGGGCAATCATATGGTCGCTACCCCCGTTTCTGATCACAGAGATTAAACCCTTGTCCGATATATAGTTTACATACCAAGAGATTTCGTCTGAATGCGCTTCAATTACCACTTTGAATTTGGCTTTAGGGTTGATAACGCCAACCGCAGTACCATAGGTGTCGGTAATAAACTCATCAACGTATGGCTTTAAGTAGCCCATCCAAATTTTTTGGCTTTCCCATTCATATCCAGTAGGAGCAGGGTTGTTGAGGTATTGTTCTAGAAATGCGTGCGATTTTTTGTTTAAAATACTATCCATTGCGGTTTTTTAATTAAGTCTGCTAAATTACAACATATAGGTAAAACAATCTTATTACTTTTGGATGCATGAACAAACTACTATATATAGGTGTTATAATGTTGGCTTGCAGTCTACACGGACAGCAGAAACAACCTATATACATAATAGCGGGCGATACGTTGACCAATCCCTATGTTGATTTAAGTGAAGTTGTGGTGCTTCCAAGCATTAAATTTAAGAGTTATGACGACTATGTCGCCTATTATCGACTGCAAAGACGCACCATAAAAGTCTATCCTTATGCCCAACTTGCAGCCGAACGCCTGACGGTTTTGAACCAACGGCTGGCCAATATTAAGCGCAAACGCGCCAAAAAACGCTACGCAAAACAAGTCGAACGCTACTTAGAAGGAGAATTTAAGGACGAATTGAAGAAGCTTTCGCGTACGGAAGGGCGTATTTTAATCAAACTTATTCATCGGGAAACGGGTTTTACTGCCCATGCATTGATAAAAAAACTACGTAATGGCTGGCGTGCTTTTATTTATCAGACGACGGCAAAAATGTTTGACATTAATCTCAAAACTACCTATAATCCTACTGAGGTTGAGGAAGATGCATTAATAGAGTATATACTTCAAAAAGCCTTTGCTGAAGGTGTGTTAAAACCAGGGGATAAAAAAAAGTAAATAAAGTTAGTTTGTGAGAATAAAAGGGTTGTATATTTGCAATCCGCAAAAAAAGCTGTGGACCACGTTCAAAAAAAGAATTTTAATTTTTTTTCACTGTGGGGTTGTGTAAACCGAAAAGCAGCGTATATTTGCAACCGCTTTCGAAAAGAGAGCAATTAAAAGTTCATTGAATTATTGAGAATGACAGCGCGTATTAATCGCAATTGCGATTATAAATACGAATAGTAAAACAATCATGAGACAGCTCTAATTTGTCAATTTTTTTGTTGTTAATTTTATTTAAAGTTATACAATGAAGAGTTTGATCCTGGCTCAGGATGAACGCTAGCGGCAGGCCTAACACATGC
>QXZR01000059.1:2236-2513 GCA_009886265.1 Flavobacteriaceae bacterium | reverse complement strand
AATATCCCCCATTCCTTTTTTGGGAATGTAGGTGCCGTAATGTTGCTCCAAGTGTTGCACAAGCGTCATCATGCCAGGTGTTTGATATGGGTTAGAACCGTTGTATGTAGCAAAACGATTATAGAATTGCACCAGATGCGGTTCTTGTAGTTGTGCTTGATTAACGCTGTTTAGCGATGTGTCTATTTCAAAAGAAAAATACTTGGCAATCCCCACAAGGGTTTCTTTTCTAAGAAAGGTTTGCCATTTATGTAATGACCGTTCCAAAAACAAAGGT
>QXZR01000059.1:0-2226 GCA_009886265.1 Flavobacteriaceae bacterium | reverse complement strand
CGCAATCTCTTTGTGTTTGTATTGAAAAAAATCAGCGGTATTTTCGCCACAAAGTGTAAACAATTCCTCCACAAACTGGGGCATGGTAAACAAGGAAGGCCCTGCGTCAAAACGATAGTCCCCTAAGCTAAACGTGGATAGCTTTCCCCCTATATAATCATTAGCTTCAAAGACCTCTACTGTGTAGCCTTTTTTTGCCAACCGAATCGCTGTTGCCAGTCCGCCAACACCAGCGCCAATAAGTATTGCTTTAGCCATTGTTCAAAGGTAATGGACGCACCGCAAATCGCGCAAATAAATCTTCTTTATACCAATTGCGTTTGCGTGTTTTTTTCACAATCGCTGCGTGATGCGAACTTTTATAGGCAAAGTCTTTTACTTCTTCCAAACTGTTCCACAAACTAAACGTAGCTTGTTGCACCAATGGCCATTCGCCAACGCCTTTATACCACAGTACGCCTTTGGCATTTTGTATGGCTTTGGAGGCAGCAGGAACCGCCCGCCAAAACTCCAAAAGCCTACTTGGACGTAAGGTAGCCCGGGTGATAATGCCTATTTTTTCGTCATCCTGCAAGGCTCTTTTTTCAGCCACAAACGGATTTGATTTTCCCCAAAGGCCGTGACTGTGAAGTGTGTGCAGCGAAAAATGTTTTTGGCTATGTGACCTTTTAGTATAGGCCTGCATTAAGGTACTTTCAGTCAAAAAAGCAGTTGCTGCTGCTTCTGACTCCCAAATGGTAAGCAATGCATACGTAGAAAAATCTGGCCGTAGGCTAAAACCTTTACCCGCACCTGTGCCAAGTGTCCTAAAAAACTGGATGCCTTGCTGTTGATGCAATTGTGGAATGGCGCGTTGCATTTGTGTAAATGCCCAAAATTTGTTTTGAGTGTATGAAAAAAAGCTTAAAACGACTTGTTGTGCCATGTGTTAAAGATAAGGGTAATAACCATATATCTATGTAACATTAAATTTACACTAAGGTGTTCTTGCTGTAACTATTCGTTAAAGGTTATATAACGATGAGATTTCATTTGCTTTAAACGCATTCAGGTAATTTGTAGAAATCTAATTAAAAATGAAAAACATAACATTAATTTTTGCTGCACTATTAAGCGTAGCGCTGCTACAAGCACAAGAAGAAAAGAAAGATTCTTTAGTTGTTACTACCCTTGAGGAAGTGGTAGTTGATGGCTACTTTGGAGGGCTATCCAAAGCATTAAAACAACAAAAAAACAACCTTAACATTACCAATGTTGTTACTGCTGACCAAGCAGGTAAATACCCAGATGATAATGTCGGAGAAGCACTTCGTCGAATTTCTGGTATAAGTGTTCAAAACGACCAAGGTGAAGCACGTAATATTGTAATGCGTGGTTTTGGTACGCAGTTGAACTCTGTTACATTAAACGGCGATCGTTTGCCTTCTGCTGAGGGAGATAACCGTAACATTCAGCTTGACCTTATTCCAACAAATATGATTGAGGCGATTGTTGTGAAAAAATCTTTAACGCCTGATATGGAGGGAGATGCTATTGGTGGTTCTGTAAACTTAATTACACGTTCTAACCCAAGCGAATTCCGTGCTTCTGCTACGATTTCTGGTGGTGGAAACCCAATTCGTAGTGGTGGTTACAACAGAAATTTTGCTTTGGTTGTTGCAGATAAATTATCTGACAAATTTAGCTATACCTTTAGTTCTACCATCCAAACACGTGACTATGGTTCTGACAACGTTGAGTTTGCTTGGAACGACCCAGAAGACTGGACAGATGTTAATAAAGGGGAAATTGAAGAAATGGATATTCGTCGTTATGACGTAAAGCGTACACGTCGTTCAGTTTCATTAAACTTAGATTACAACATTAACGAAAACAACTCGCTTTACTTTAAGTCTATTTACAACCATCGCGACGACTGGGAAAACCGTTTCCGTTGGAGAGCTATTTATGAAGATGAAGAGCTTACGATTCGCAAACAAACAAAAGGGGGTATTGATAACGAAGAAAACGATGCACGTCGTTTAGAAGATCAACGTCTTGAAAAATATAGCTTAGGTGGTGAGCACCAAGCTGGAAACTTAGCTATTGATTGGAAAGTCTCTACAGCCAAAGCAAGCGAACACCGTCCTGATGAGCGTTACACACGCTATCAATATGACCCAGTACCTTATACTGCAAATGCAAACGGTACACCGTGGGATATTTCTAACCTTGAGCGTCCATACT
>QXZR01000058.1 GCA_009886265.1 Flavobacteriaceae bacterium | reverse complement strand
ACGGTGGAGTAGTGTTTATAAGTACAGCCTAATTAATGGGCTTAAATTAAGAAACTGGAGTCCTTCTCGCTCATCACCACCGAGCTTTATTGTTTGAGTTTCTGACTCTGTTTTTTGCTTTATTTCTGATAGTGTTCCCAATGTATAACCTAATGAAGCTCCCGCATAAAAATTAGGTGCAATTCTCCATAAGTATTCTATTCCGATTTCCAGACCTAAATTAGCTCCAGTAAGTTTTGTTGTTCTATATACTTCATTGTTAATTTCAATTTCAATTTCACCAAAATATCCAATATACCCCATGCTCATAAACATATTTAATTCTGCATAATCTTGTATGTCATGATAGTGTAGAGAAGGTCCTATATAATAGATATTTCTTTTTTGATTTGCATCAAGCTTAAATGGGATGTAGTTTGAGCTTTTAGAAGTACTGAACTGACGATAGGTGACACCAATGCTGTATGAGTTGTTAAGTTGATAGCGAGGTGCTATAAAAAAACTTATTCCCGACAACATGCTTTTTTCATCTTTATACACTTGACCTTCTAAACTAGAAGAAACTTTTGCTGTTCGAAACCCAAATCCTGCACCTGCAGAAATGGAAAATTTGGAACGCTCTTGAGTTTGTGGAGCTTCTTGCGCCAAGCAAGTAAAAGTTAATAGGATTGTTGTAAAAAGGGATAATGCAGGTTTCACGATAAATAAGATTTGGCATTTCAAATATATGGAAATCTATATTTACGCCACAAATACTGTCTTAAAATACTCACAAGAAACCAGTATGTTTTTATCGAAGGCAGCATCCACAGCTTTCATTTCCCTTGCGTAATAGGCTTTGTGTACCTTTCGCCAATAGGCCAAGCTTTTGTCTCCTTCTCCTTCTGCAAACGCAAATGCAGCAGTAACCTTATTAAAGGGAACAACTTCCAGTTTTGTTAGCTCAATAATCGCCTTAGCTGTTCCCTGCCAATCGGTTACGATAAACAAATCGCCAATTTTTGGTAAAGACTGCTTGTTGTGATCATACCACCACATTGAAGGCGCAGTGGCTTGTTTGATTTTTTTTACAACTAAATCTGCACAAGTATTTGCATCTGCCTCATTGTCGCAAAAATAAAAGTGTGGAGGCATGGGCGTATCCGCATGAGCGGGATGCTGCGCAATAAAGGCATGCCATAAGGCTTTCACAGTTGGATTGGTTTTATTCACATGGTAAAAATACACATTGCTTACATTTCTTCATAAGGTTGTATATTGCTGTTATGCAGTCCAAAAGCCCATCCTTAATGCATGCATACACCTGCTTTTTAGCGGATACGCAATCGCTTGCTTTTAAGGATTACGATGCTCTTCACCAATGGAGTATTGATAACCAGGCTGCCTTTTGGGAAAGCATCACCCAATTTTTTAAGGTTGATTTTGACACCCCTTACGAGCAGGTTTATGTCCCAGCAACCCCTTTTTGGAAAACCAAGTGGTTCACGGGCGCACAACTAAGCTATGCCCATCATGTGTTCCGCAATGCCATGCCCGCGCAGCCCGCGATAATCTATCAAAACGAGACAAGTGAGGTGGTTGAAATCAGTTGGCAACAACTTATTGCCAAAACCCACGTCATACAACAGCAGCTTAAAACGCTTGGTGTTGTTAAAGGTGATGTTGTGGTATGCTATGGCATCAACAGCCCAGAAACGGTTGCCGCCTTTTTGGCTACCAATGCCTTGGGTGCGGTTTGGTCTTCTTGCTCTCCCGACTTTGGTGCCGACGCCGTTTGTGAACGCTTTGCGCAGTTGGCCCCCAAAGTGCTATTTGCCCATCAGCAATATTCCTATGGCGGGAAAGCCTTTGATATCAAAGCAAAAATCAAGTCCATTAGCGATTCCATAGGTTCTATTCAAAACACCTTATTGCTCGATGACCACCTAAGTTTTGATGATGCCCCCGTAGCCATAAATCAAATACATTTTGAATCGGTTTCTTTTTCAGATCCCATCTGGGTATTGTTCTCTTCTGGTACGACGGGAAAACCCAAGGCCATTGTTCACGGCACGGGTCATATGTTATTGGAGCACCTCAAGGCGTTGGCCTTACATCAAGATGTCAGGGTAGAGGAGCGGTATTTTTGGTTTTCCACTACTGGCTGGATGATGTGGAATTACGCATTAGGTAGTTTGCTGTGCGGCGCAACACTTTGTTTGTATTCAGGTGCACCGACTTTTCCTACCGCAGATCGTTTGTGGCAGTTTGCACATAAGGCCAATATCAATCACTTTGGTGGTGGGGCGGTTTATTATCAGCAGCAAGTGGCTTCTCCAAGTCCATTTATCACCCAAACAGACTTTTATTTTCTAAAAACCATTGGTTCAACAGGGTCTCCCATGTCGGCAGCTGTATGCAGGGGATTGCAAGCGCTTTTTCCTTCAGCACAGGTAATTTCTCTCAGTGGTGGTACGGACGTATGTACGGCATTTGTAGGGGGTCATCCCGACCTGCCCGTAATTCCCGGTGAACTACAATGCAAGATGCTCGGCGCTGCCATAAGCGTTTGGGACAATGATGCTAAGGAGGTTGTCGAAACAGCTGGTGAGTTGGTGCTTACCCAAGCTTTTTTATCAATGCCAATTTATTTGGTCAATGACCCCGAATATAATCGGTATGCTTCCAGTTATTTTTCCAAATTTAAATCGGTCTGGCATCACGGCGATTGGGCTGCCATTACCGCAAACAAGGGCGTGATTATCTACGGGCGTTCTGATGCAACGCTCAATCGTTCGGGCGTGCGTATTGGCACTTCGGAGTTGTATACTGCACTATCGCAGCTAGAAGCTGTTGAGGATGCTTTGGTGGTGCATCTGCAAAATGAGCAAATGGATCAGTTGCTACTTTTTATTCAAGCCTCAGAAACAGTAGACACTAATGCTATAAAGCAGCATATCCGAAAAAGCTGTTCCCCGAGGCATGTGCCTGACGCAATTTATATGGCCCCCGAAATTCCCTATACCATCAGTGGAAAAAAGGTTGAGATTCCAATCAAAAAAATTTTGATGGGAGAAAAGCCTGAAGCTGTGATTTCATCAGATGCCCTGAGAAATCCCAGTGCGATTGATTGGTTTGTAAATAAATCATTTTGATGTCTAGTAGGCTTCCTGATTTAGTATTCAACTCCTAATCATTATATTTGAGAAGGAACTTGTACTTAACCTTCCCACATGATAGACGCCCTTAAAAATATAGTTGGTTCAAAAAATGTTCTGTATGATGGCTTAGAAAAGTCACGTATTGCTCATATCTGGGATACGGATACGCCCTTGCGCACAAAGGGAGTCATCCTCCCCAAAACAACACTCGAGGTCTCCAAAATACTTCAATTATGTTATGAAAAAAATGAAGAAATAATTGTGCATGGGGGGTTGACAAATTTAGTGGGCGGCACCCAAGTGGAACCCCATCAATGGGTGATTTCGCTTGAAAAAATGAATGCGATTGAGGATTTGGATGAAAGCGCTAAAACGGTAACTGCACAATCTGGGGTAATATTAGAACACATTATTGCTGCTGCCCATGAGAAGGGTCTTTTTCTTCCCTTACAGTTTGGCGCTAGAGGCTCTGCCCAAATCGGCGGTGTGGTTTCCACAAACGCTGGCGGCATGCGTGTTTTTAGATATGGCATGACACGTTCGTTGGTTTTGGGGCTAGAGGTGGTATTGCCCTCAGGCGCTATCATTTCCTCGCTTAAGAAAATACTCAAAGACAACTCAGGCTATGATTTAAAACAGCTTTTTATTGGGTCGGAAGGTACTTTGGGCGTAGTCACAAAAGTGTGTTTACGTCTTTTTGAATCACCCACAACACGCTATGCCGCCTTGGTTGCTGTGCAAACTTTTGATGATGTTATTCGATTACTCCGTTTTATGGAAAAGCAACTTTCGGGTAATCTGACTGCCTTTGAATTGATGTGGAAGACAGCCTATAATGCCGCTACTGCAACAAAACAGCAATCAGCCTCCACGCTATCAAAAGACTTTCCATTTTATGTGTTTATTGAAAGCATGGGATATCACCTTGGAGAGGACTATGAAAAATTCGAATATGCCATTACTGCGGCTATTGAAAAGGGATTGGTTGCAGATGGTGTTATGGCGCAGTCAGCGCAAGAAGTAAATAGTCTATGGATGATACGGGAAGACACGCATGCACTCACCCAGCCTTATGCGTTTAGCCAACACTTTGATATCAGCTTGCCCATTGGAGTTATGGATAAGGAAATCGCTACTATAGTTAAGCACTTAAATGCCTTGCCTTATGTTCAAAATGTATTTCCATTTGGTCATATTGCAGATGGAAACATCCATCTTATTGTTGGTAAAAAAGACAGTATAGCTGCGCACACCAAGCAGATTAATGACATCGTTTATAAAAACCTACGAAAACACCAAGGCTCTGTGTCTGCAGAACATGGTATAGGCCTTGATAAAAAAGCTTTTCTCAAAACCTCTAAGTCTGATCAAGAGATTGCACTAATGAAAACCATCAAACAATCACTTGATCCTAAAAACTTCCTCAACCCTGGGCGGATTTTTTAATCGAAAAGAATTCCTCGAGGCTCTGGCGCGCGGTTTCCTTTGAAAATGTCATTCCCGAGTATTCGGGAATCTAAATCACAGATTTTCGGTTTTTGCCCCTTAAAGGGCAAAATGAAACGAGCGAAATACCTCTACGGCCATGCCTCGAGGATAGTTCGTTTCAAGAAATTCTTTATTTCTTTCTAAGGGCTTGATTTTGGAAGGTGCTTTCAAAAATTTTATCTGCACTGGATACCTCAAACCCATCTCTTCTGTGTAAACCTTCAATTTTATCTTTGGGTAAATGAGCATATTGGGGCAGTATTGCGCGTTCTGCAAACTCCACATAGCTTCCGGAAATTTCATGCTTGTCACCATCTTTAAAAACAGCTGTTACGGCTTGGGAAACCGTACTACTTTGCCTAAGTAATCCGTCTGCACTGGACTTGATTTCACCACCGGCATTGTTTAGAATAACCCCTATTGACTTTAATAAATCATTAAAAGCAGCTAAATTATTGAAAGGCGCTGGTAGTGCATGCACACTAATTGTGTAATGATTCAAGTAGTAACGATTGTAAATCACCCATGCTCCATATTCAGATTCTGCTAATATGTGGTAGTAGTCTTCCCAAGTTGGCAGCGGCCAAATATGCTGATGAAGAAAGTCAATAACCGCATTAGGATCGTTTAAATCGATGTCGTCTATTGGGTCGCGCTTAACTTCTTTGGTGTATTTTGAAATGATAGATTGTGTATCATCTGAAAGCATATCAACTTTTAGTTCACTGATAAAAACACGCGGATACTTTTCAGCAGGTGGCTTATACCAAAACGCATCTAATTTTTTCTGATCAAAGTAATAGTGTTCTTGCTTTGTGTATCCATAATGTAAAAATATACGTTCAAGCGAAGCTATTCCCAAATGTGGAACTCCCAAGGTTCGAAACGCCACATGATCATTGATGATATCGGTTTGGTTATTTATTAAACCATTTTTAATCATGGCAGCGGTTGTTTTTTTGACGTCAGTTACGCGCTTTGCATAAGGCTCAAAAAGTCCATGTAGGATTTTGTCAAGTGAATTGTCAGTTGTAAAAAGCATATGGGATGTTTTAGTGTTTTAAATACAATCCGTTTTGAGTATTAAAAAAGTCTTCCAGACTAATGTTTTCTTGCTTGATAAATCCTTTTTGGGGAAGTTTCCCTAAGGCTACCAATTCAATTATAGCGGCTACTGAAGCAGCTGTTGTCCATGAAATTGCACGCCACATTTGACTCCCGATTTTCTTTGGAAAATATGTTTTGAAATATTCCTTTCGACTAATTTTAGTGTTTATTTTTCCTTCCACTACAGCGTATACATGAACCAAGTCATCGTCAACTGGCGGCTTGGCGTTTGTTAAAATAGCCTCCAATTGTTTTAAGTCTTTTTTCATGATGAGTTCATACAGCAAAAAACGCATCAGTTTTCCATGACCAGGGTAGCGAATCGTTTTGTAGTTGAGTGTGTCTACTTTTCCATCAAATGTATCGCACATGGTTCCCAGCCCCCCAGAAGTTGTAAAGGTTTCATACTCTTGCCCCTCAATATTTATTTGCTCAAATCCATCTAACGAGGGGACTATTTTTCGCTTTCCGTTGTGAATAACTTCTGCATCGTTGAGGTATTCGTTAATCACGCCAGTTGGTGACCAAGTAAAAGAATAAGACAGCTGTCCGTTAGGATAGCGAGGTAGGGCGCCTACACGCAATTCAATATCGCGTATTTCATCAAATTCTTTTGATAAGTCTCCGCCAATAATTCCAATAAACCCGGGCGCAAGCCCACATTGTGGTGCCAATACTGCGGATGCACTTTCTTTTAAATGTTGTATGTGTTGGGTGGTTTTAACGTCTTCTGTTAAATCGAAGTAATGAACCCCTTTTTGACACGCAATTTCAGCAATACTTTTATTGAGATAATAAGGAAGTGCTGAAACCACCGCATCAGCGTCATCTATTATACTATGTA
>QXZR01000057.1 GCA_009886265.1 Flavobacteriaceae bacterium | reverse complement strand
TATGACTTCTTATCAAAATAAGAGGAAACAGATTCTATACTATAAATGTTCGTCCTGTAACAGGACAGTGAATGCAAACACACGAAAAAAGTCATTGACTGCAGGTATGCATCAACAATTTGCAATGACGCTAGAAACCCTCAAGCTGTCAAAAAGTTTCCAAAAGCTTTTTTCAAAACAACTTGAAAAGATAATAGAAAGTGAAATTTCATCCATCAGTGACATAAAAAGACAGCTCAGTTCGGAAATCAATAAGCTACAGGAACAATACGACAAAATGGAATTCAGATATGCAACAGATGAAATATCTAAGGAGATTTTTGAAAAACACGGTTCAAGGTTGAAAGAGCAGATTGAAATAAAAAAGAGATCGATGCTTAATCTACCAACAAAAATGTCGAACCATAAAAAAGTCATGAAAGACTTTCTAAAAATATCTGAAAACCCTGGTCAATTCTACGAATCACTCGAATATCAGAACAAAAGGGTGTTCCAGAATATACTATTTCCCGAAGGCTTTAGATTTTCAATGAAAAACAAGGAATGTCGAACCAGTAAATTGAACATTTTATTCGACTTAACCAGTTCTTTTTCAAAAACTTACAACACTAAAAAAGAAAAGACCCAAACACAAAAAGTGCTTGAGTCTCATTTAGTAGCGGGAGCTGGACTCGAACCAGCGACCTTCGGGTTATGAGCCCGACGAGCTACCTACTGCTCTATCCCGCGTTGTGGACGGCAAAAATACAAAACTTCTCTGATATAGCAATAGCTCTTCGGCAATCCTTACCTTTGCACCATGCATAAAGCAGGTTTTGTCAATATTATCGGAAGTCCTAACGTGGGAAAGTCTACCCTTATAAATGCTATATTGGGAGAAAAGCTTGTCATTACCAATGCCAAAGCACAAACCACACGCCACAGAATTCTCGGCATGTTAAATGCAAAGGACTACCAGCTTATCCTATCTGATACACCCGGGATTATTCAACCCGCATACAAGTTGCAAGAGAGTATGATGGATGCCATGCAATCTGTTTTTGATGATGCTGATGTATTGATTTATATGGTAGAGATAGGCGAGAAAAAAGGGAAAGTCGAAAGTGTTATCCAACGCCTGGCTAAAACAGACAAACCACTATTCCTAGTCATTAATAAAATAGATAAAGGCAACCAGACGCTGCTTGAAGATACCATTGATGCTTGGAAAGAACAGTTACCCAATGCACAAATAAGAAGTATTTCGGCACTTGAAAAATTTCAAATTGAAGAATTGGTAGCGCAAATGGTAGCACTGCTGCCCGAACACCAACCGTATTTTCCAAAAGATCAGCTTACCGATAAGTCTGAACGTTTTGTGGTAAATGAAGTCATAAGAGACAAGATATTGTCTAACTATGATAAAGAAATACCCTATTCGGTTGAGGTGGCAACAGAATCTTTTAAGGTCGAAGAAAGCATTATTAAGATTAGCGCTGTTATATTTGTCGAGCGCAATTCTCAAAAAGGAATTTTAATCGGACATAAGGGCGCAGCCCTAAAAAAGGTAGGGACACAAGCCCGTCGTGATTTAGAACGATTTTTTGAAAAAAAAGTGCATCTTGAGCTCTTTGTTAAAGTAAACAAGGATTGGCGCTCAAATGCGAATGCCCTAAAACGTTTTGGATATTAAAAGCCATACACTTAACCTGTAAAAATTAATTATGCGAAACCTAGTTGCTATTGTTGGAAGACCTAATGTTGGTAAATCTACCCTGTTTAATCGCATGGTACAGCGACGTGAAGCTATCGTAGATGCCACAAGTGGCGTTACACGCGACAGACAATACGGTAAAGCCGACTGGAATGGTTGTGAATTTACACTCATTGACACTGGTGGTTATGTAGTAGGGGGTGATGATGCCTATGAGAAAGAAATTGACCAGCAAGTTGAAATTGCCATTTCAGAAGCAGATGCCATCATTTTTATGGTTGATGTAGAAACAGGCATCAACATCATGGATGAAGAAGTGGCCAAGTTGCTTCGCAAATCTGATAAGCCTGTTTTTCTTGTGGTGAATAAGGTAGACAACGCCAAACGTGTGATGACTTCTGTCGAGTTTTATGCTTTGGGTATTGATAGCTTATTTCATATCTCTGCCATGAACGGTGGAGGTACAGGCGATTTATTGGATGCATTAGTCTCCGCACTTCCAGACAAGAGTGCAACCATGGTTGATGGGTTGCCCCGCTTTGCGGTGGTAGGTAGACCCAATGCCGGTAAATCTTCTTTTGTGAATGCACTTATTGGTGAACCTCGAAATATTGTTAAAGACGAAGCGGGTACCACCCGTGACAGTATCGATACGGTTTATAACCGATTTGGTTTTGAGTTTTGCCTCGTAGATACAGCCGGTATCCGTAGAAAAACCAAAGTTAAAGCGAATATTGAGTTTTACTCTGTCATGCGCGCCTTGCGATCTATTGAATTTTCGGATGTATGCATGCTTGTTTTTGATGCGACTAGATCTTTTGATTCGCAGGTTAAAAACATTTTTTGGTTGGCAGCCCGAAACCACAAAGGGATCGTAATCTTGGTAAATAAGTGGGATTTGGTTGACAAAGACACCAGCAGCACCAAAAAAGTTGAAGAACACATACGCGAAGAGATATCTCCTTTTATAGATGTGCCCATAGTATTTGTTTCTTCCCTTACCAAGCAGCGTGTCTTCAAGGCCATAGAAACGGCAGTAGATGTGTATAAACGACGTTCACAACGCATTCCAACGCGGAAACTGAACGATTATATACTTCCCATCATTGAAAAAAATCCACCACCAGCGTTAAAGGGTAAGTATGTCAAAATAAAGTTTGTGACACAATTACATTCCCCACATCCACAGTTTGCTTTTTTCTGCAATCTGCCTCAATACGTTAAAGACCCATACAAGCGATTTTTGGAAAATAAACTCCGCGCAGAATATGATTTTAGTGGGGTAACAATCGATATTTTTATTAGGAAGAAGTAATTAAAGCTCTGCTTTTATACGAAGTAACTCCTGACGAATTTTTTGTAGTTTTTTTAAAACGCTTAGGTTTCCTTTTTTTTCTCTACTGAGTTCCTTTTTGGCACCTTCAAGTGTAAATCCACGCTCCTTTACCAAGCTGAATATCAACTCAAACTTTTCAATATCCTTTGCTGAAAACTTGCGGGTTCCGCTTTGGTTTTTCTTTGGATTGATGATTTGGAATTCTTTTTCCCAAAAGCGTATCAAAGAAGGTTTTACCTCAAACGCTTCGGCCACCTCGCCTATGCTGTAATACAATTTTTCAGGTAAACGATGCCGCATTAGTCAAGCGATTGGTTCTCGCGGTTGGCAGCCTCTAGCATGGCCTCAAATTCTTCTGGATTAAGGTCACCAGAAAAGAAATTAATAGGATTGATTGCCTTGCCGTCTTTGAGTATCTCATAGTGAAGGTGTGGCGCTTGCGACCGTCCAGTATTCCCCACATACCCAATGATATCACCACGCTTGACACGATTACCGCGCTTTACGTTATAATCACTCAAGTGGGCGTATAATGTTACATAACCATAGCCGTGGTCTATACGTATGTGTTTTCCATAGCCAAACGAACGGTTGTCTGCTCTGGTGACTTTACCGTTGCTTGTCGCGTAAATGGGCGTTCCTCTTGGAGATGTAAAATCCATCCCCTTGTGCTTGCGGCGGGCTTTGGTAAAGGGGTCTGTACGCCATCCATAACCAGATGCCATACGTTTTAAATCATCGTTTTTAATGGGTTGAATAGATGGAATTGCAGCCAATAATTTTTCTTTGTCAAGTGCCAGTCGCTGCACTTCATCAAATGACTTGGATTGAATAACCATCTGTTTGGATAAAATGTCCAGTTGTTTTGTGGCGCTGATAATCAAGTCTGAATTGGCATAGCCCTCCAGGTTTTTATATCGGTTTGCACCACCAAAACCGGCTTTCCTAACGTCATCGGGTACTGGGTTGGTTTCAAATACCACCCGGTAAATCTGGTTATCACGCTCCTGCAAGTGATCAAGGACATCTTCGACCTTGTTCATCTTTCGTTGTAATTGCTCGTAGTTGAGTTTGTAGTTTTCGAGTTCCCGTGCTTGCGCAATCTCAGTGGGAGTACTGATGGCAGGTGTGGAAAGTAAAAAGAATACAAAGGCTATACCAAATAGGGCAGAAGCCGTTAGAAACGCCAAGACATTCCGTACTTTTCGACGATTTTTAACTTCTATTTTCCGATATGATAGACTCTCTTGGTCGTAGTAATACTTAACCTTTGCCATTCCGTAAAATGTACTATTTTTACTCCGCTGAATCAGCGTTCACAACAAAGATACGTAATTCAGACTAACCATTAAACGGTTTCATGAAAGCACAAGACATTCGCGCAAAGTTTTTAGACTTTTTTACTGACAAAGAACACAAGATTGTAGCCTCTGCACCCATGGTTATGAAAAATGACCCGACGCTTATGTTTACCAATGCTGGTATGAACCAGTTCAAGGAATATTTTCTGGGAAACAAAGCTGCTGCTGACAAAAGAGTTGCTGATACCCAGAAGTGTCTACGCGTTTCAGGCAAGCACAACGACCTTGAAGAAGTTGGGAAAGACACCTACCACCACACCATGTTTGAGATGCTCGGAAACTGGAGTTTTGGAGATTACTTTAAAAAAGAAGCCATTGCCTATGCCTGGGAGTTTCTTACCGAAGAGATGCAAATCGATAAAAACGATTTGTATGTAACCGTATTTGAAGGTGACGATACTGAAGGACTTTTAAAAGATGACGAAGCCATTTCTTTTTGGGAATCACATATTACACCCGAACGTATTCTGATGGGTTCCAAAGCAGATAATTTTTGGGAAATGGGCGACCAAGGGCCTTGTGGACCCTGTTCTGAAATTCACGTGGACATCAGGTCTGCAGAGGACAAAGCCAAAGTTGACGGTGCCACGCTTGTCAATATGGATCACCCGCAAGTAGTTGAAGTGTGGAATTTGGTATTTATTGAGTTTAACAGAAAAGCTAACGGCTCCCTTGAAAAATTACCCGAAAAGCACGTGGACACGGGCATGGGCTTCGAGCGCCTTTGCATGGTCGTTCAAGGCGTACAGTCCAATTACGACACCGATGTGTTTACTCCACTCATCCGTGAGATTGAAACCCGTACAGCTTCCGATTACGGCAAAAAAGAGGAGGTCGATATAGCCATTCGCGTTATTGCCGATCACCTCAGAGCGGTTTCTTTTTCCATTGCCGACGGTCAATTGCCTTCCAACAACGGAGCAGGTTATGTCATACGACGTATTCTACGACGTGCCATCCGTTATGGTTATACTTTCTTGGAGCAAAAAGAACCTTTTATTTTTGCATTGGTCAAAACCTTATCCGATCAAATGGGAGATGCCTTTCCCGAGCTTAAAGACCAACAAGATCTTATTCGAAATGTCATCAAGGAAGAGGAGCAATCTTTCTTAAAAACCTTATCACAAGGCTTGGTTATGCTTGAGCAGCTCATGAAATCCAACGCCGGAAAACAACTCTCGGGAGCAAAGGCTTTTGAGCTGTACGACACCTTTGGTTTTCCCGTTGATTTGACAGCGCTTATTTTGTCTGAAAACAATATGACCCTAGACGAGGATGCATTTGCAACCGAAATGGCGCAACAAAAAGCACGCTCTAGAGCAGCAGCACAAGTTGAAACCGAAGATTGGATCGATATTAGAGAAGACGATGAGCAGGAATTTGTGGGCTATGACATACTCACAACACCTGTTAAAATTGTCAGGTACAGAAGGGTAACTACTAAAAATGGCAGCTTATTTCAGTTGGTTTTTAACCTTACCCCTTTTTATCCTGAAGGGGGTGGTCAAGTAGGCGACAAAGGCTATTTGGAAGCGCCAAATGGAAATGTCACCTATATCACCGATACCAAAAAAGAAAACAACCTTATTATTCACGTTGCCAATCAATTGCCAGCAGACCTCAACGGTACTTTTACTGCCGTAGTCGATGAGCAAAAGCGTAATGCTACTGCTGCCAACCATACGGCTACACACTTGCTGCATCAAGGGTTACGTTCGGTACTTGGCGCACATGTTGCGCAAAAAGGATCTATGGTACGCTCAGGATATTTACGTTTCGATTTTTCGCATTTCGCCAAGCTAACCACAGATGAGCTGAATGCTGTAGAAGCGTTTGTAAATGCCCGAATTCAAGAACAAATTGATTTAGATGAAAAACGTAATACGCCTTTTCAACAAGCCATAGACAATGGTGCGCTTGCCCTGTTTGGTGAGAAATATGGCGATACGGTTCGCAGTATTCGCTTTGGCGAATCTGTTGAGCTATGTGGTGGTACACATGTGAAAAATACAGCAGCACTTTGGCATTTTACCATAACGGCTGAAACAGCGGTTGCATCAGGTATTAGACGCATAGAAGCCGTTACGGCTAATGAAGCTAAAAAACGGGTTTACAATCAGGCAGACACCTTCGGAAAATTAAAAAACCAGCTTAAAAACCCACAAGATGTTATTGCATCTGTTGCGGCCTTGCAGGATGAAAACAGCAAGCTTAAAAAGGAACTCGAAACGCTTAACAAGCAATTGGTAGCACAGCTTATTACGGAATTGCAGAATAGCAGCCTAACGCAAGGAGAAATGTCTATTATTATTGCGGAGGTTGATTTGGATGGCGCCGGTCTTAAAGACGCTCTTTTTAAACTTGGTCAAAATCACCAAAATTTAATTGCCGTACTGGGAAGTAAGAAAGGGAACAAACCGCTATTATCTTGTTATGTTTCCAAAGCACTTGCTGAAAAGGGTGCTTGGCAAGCCAATGCTATCATCAAAGAAATCAGTCCCCATATTCAAGGCGGAGGTGGTGGACAACCATTTTTTGCAACAGCAGGAGGAAAGAATCCAAGCGGTATTGCAGCCGCCTTGTCAGCAGCAAAGGATTTGCTGCTCAGCTAGTTTGATGGTGGATAAGCCGCTAAAATATCAGCTACAAATGCATTAATTTTTGCTTCGCGTTCTTGTGGTGTGCCGCTATTCAATCTGCCAACGCCTTTTCCTTGCCAAATTAATTTTTTGGAAGCCGCATCAATGAGGTCAATATAAAGCACACCACTCGTTGTGGTATTTACATTGTAAGGACGATTGAATCCCCAGCCCCAACCCATGCCGCCATAAGGGCCATAGAATGGACCACCCCAGCCAACATAGCTTTCACTAACACGCACGTTTTTTTCTGATTTTGTATGAAAACTAACCAAAATTTTGGGTGTTTCAGAAGCATCAAAGCCTTTTTCTGTAAGCGTATTTTCAATGGCTTTTAGGATTCGTCTTTTGTCTAGATCTGAAATTTTAGCATCATCAATACCGGGTTTGAAAAAAGCATACGCATTATAAGAAGTAAAATCAACGCTAGTGTCATAATCTGTACTAACGCGGATAGATGCACAAGAAGTGAGCAAGAGTGCCGTCGTGATGTATAAAAACCGTTTCATAATTGAATTTTTTTAAAAATAAACAAAAAACATGCCGAATGTATATTTAAATATAAATACATAGAATCACGTATTTTTGAATGTGCACAAACCAATCGCCATAAACGAATACTTGCCACTTTCCGAATTTGAGGGAAAAGGGGTGTCGGTACATCTCAAAAGGGAAGACTTGGTTTTTCCACTTGCTTCTGGTAACAAATGGCGTAAACTCAACTATAATTTTAAAGCCTTAAAAGATTCTTCTGCCAAAGGAATGCTCACGTTTGGCGGTGCTTACTCCAATCACCTTGCTGCAGCTGCTGCGCTTGCCGCTCAGGAACAAATTCCCATTGTCGGAATCGTTAGGGGAGAAGAACTTGCAAACAAACCATTGAACCCTACTTTGACGCAGTGTCAGGGCAATGGCATGAAGTTGGTTTTTGTAACAAGAGCTGAATACAAACTAAAAGCGCTTGGTGAAACGGTATGTCAACTTGTGGCTGCGGAAAATTTATTTGTTGTGCCCGAGGGCGGCACCAACAAACTTGCGGTTAAGGGATGTATGGAAATTTTGTCAAATGACGACATGCGTTTTGATGTTATCGGGTGTGCTGTAGGTACTGGGGGTACCTTGGCTGGTTTAGCAGCGTCGGCTGCCGCGCATCAAAAAGTTGTGGGTTTTCAAATGGTAGATGATGCCACAATCCCAGACCGTATTCGTACCTTTGTAGCACGTGATAATTGGGAACTCATACGGCACCCATCCTATGCGGGCTACGCCAATGCCGATAAAAGACTTGTTGCATTTGCCAACGAGCTAAACAAAAAAACAGGCGTGCTATTGGATCCTATTTACACGGCACCCATGCTGTTTCAGCTGGTGCAAATGATAAAAGACAACACATGGTCGTTTGGAACAAACATTTTACTCATTCATACTGGCGGAACGCAGGGAATCGCTGGTTACAATTATCAGTATCTAGCGCAATGGCCAGAACCCTAGTCTTTTTTCTTACCGCACTACTGCTTACTTCTTGTGGCTCAAAAAAAGTGATCTATAATAGCGAGGTCAAGCGCAACGCTAAAAAAATCGAAAACAAATCCCCTAAGCAAACGGCAAAAAAACGTGCCAGTTTGGATGCCCACATGCGCATGAAAGTTTATGTCATGCAATATGCACCAATCGCACAAAAGGAGATGAAAAAATTTGGAATACCGGCAAGTATTACCCTAGCACAAGGACTATTGGAATCGCAAGCAGGTGTTGGGAGGTTGGCGCTTAAGTCTAACAACCACTTCGGTATCAAATGCCACAAAGGTTGGCGTGGACCCAGCGTTTCTCATGATGATGATGCAAAAGGAGAGTGTTTTCGTAAGTATAAAAAAGTAGCACAGTCCTATAGGGATCACTCCGAATTTTTGCGTTACAGAGACCGGTACAACAAGCTCTTCAAAATGAAGAAAACAGACTATGTTAGTTGGGCACACGGGCTAAAGAAAGCAGGTTACGCTACAGATCCGCAATATGCCTATAAGCTAATATCGCTTATTGAGCGCTATGAACTTTGGCAATTCGACGGCAGTATGGAGCCCATAAAAACAAAAAAAGCCAAAAAGGATAAAGTCAAAAAAGACAAGGCTACAACTACTCAAAATTATATGGTAAAACAGGGAGACACCTTGTATGCTATTGCCAAGGAATTTGATACTTCAGTGCAAGCCCTTAAGGCCCTTAATGAATTAAGCTCAAACGAACTGGCTGTTGGCCAACAACTCAAAGTAAAATGATGCAATACCAACGTAGTAGTACCTTGTTCAATGAGGCAAAAAAAGTAATTCCAGGCGGGGTAAACTCCCCAGTACGCGCCTTTAACGCAGTTGGTGGAACGCCTATTTTCCTCACCCACGCAAAGGGTGCTTACCTCTATGACGAGGACCAAAACCGCTATGTAGATTTTATCGCTTCTTGGGGCCCCATGATTTTAGGGCATGCACACCCTAAAGTGGTCGCTGCTATTCAAGCTCGTGCCGAAAAAGGAACTTCCTATGGTATTCCAACAGCATTGGAAACCGAAATTGCCAAACGTGCACTTTCCATGGTACCACATATGGATCAAATCCGTTTTGTGAATTCAGGAACAGAAGCCTGCATGAGTGCCGTTCGACTAGCTCGGGGATATACAGGGCGTGATAAAATAATCAAGTTTGCGGGTTGCTATCACGGACACGCAGATGCCTTTTTGATTCAGGCAGGTAGTGGTGCCGTTACTTTTGGTAGCCCAAACAGTCCGGGGGTAACAGCTGGTACGGCAAAAGACACCCTTCTTGCAGCATACAACAACTTGGAACAAGTAGCTGAAATATTTCGCGCCAACCCAGAACAAATAGCCGCCATAATCGTTGAGCCAGTTGCTGGTAATATGGGTTGCATTTTACCGCAAGCAGGTTTCTTGGAAGGCTTGCGTAGTTTGTGTGATACACATGGCGCAGTTCTTATTTTTGACGAGGTCATGACAGGGTTTAGGTTGGCCCAAGGCGGTGCACAGGAATGTCTCGGCGTTCGCGCCGATTTGGTTACTTATGGCAAGGTAATAGGCGGAGGTTTGCCTGTTGGTGCTTTTGCTGCTCGAAAAGAAATTATGGATTTCTTGGCGCCACTTGGCCCTGTTTATCAGGCGGGTACTTTGAGTGGAAACCCATTGGCCATGACCGCTGGACTAACCATGTTAGAATTGTTGCAAGCGCATCCTGAAACCTATACAAGTTTGGCTGACAAAACCGCATTCTTGCATCGTGAGATGATACCACTCTTGGAAGAGAAAGGGCTTCCCTATCAAATCAATAGATTGGGCTCCATGATGTCGCTGCATTTTACAGACACGCCAGTTGTCGACTTCGAAACGGCGGCTAAGGGCAACAATGATTATTTTAAAGCGTATTTCCACGGCATGCTAAAACGTGGAGTTTATTTGCCGCCCAGTGCTTTTGAAAGCTACTTCCTAAATGATGCCATAAGCCAAAAAGACCTGGAACATACGCTGGAGGCGTTTGCTACAACACTTCAAGAAATGTGATAAATACTTCTATCTATATTTTTTTTAAATTTGTTTAGAATCCCGAATACCTAAACCACTTAACCTCTAATATTTCATTCTAAATTTCTCTGATTTTCTTATTAGGCATTGTTACTGTATTTGTGATTTTATAGTTAGTCATATTTTTTAATTCAAAATCATATTATTATGAACAAATCCCCTTTTTTTATTTTAAGCTTACTCTTATTCTTTTATTCATGTAGCTCCGATGACGAGGTTGAAATACTACCAAAAATTCAAAATGAAACCTTAGTTGATTTTAGCGTGGTTAAGAAAATAAGCAGTGCTGAGATATCTGCAGTATATGCGGCCCTTACAATTGGACTGCCAACAGACAAAATTCCCCCTTTGACTTTTAGTAGTGTATCGGTTTATAAGCTAACATATAAAACAAGCTACCCTGGTGAAACCAATAAGGTTTTAGCATCTGGTGCTTTAGTAGTTCCAGACCAAACGAATAGCAAACCCATACTTTCCTATCAGCATGGTACCATCACTGACCCAAATCAAATACCATCTTTATTTGCTAGCACATCACAAAATGGATATGCTGCTGTCCTGGGTGGACTTGGGTTTTATGTTTCAGTTCCTGATTATTTGGGCTATGGCGACAACAAAGCGTATCACCACTTGTATGAGCATGGTGCTAGCTTGGCATCTGCATCTTATGACATGCTTTTGGCATCGCGAGCGTTTCTGCTTTCAAATGATCATAAAGTTGATGACAAGCTGTTTCTTGCTGGATACTCCGAAGGTGGTTATGCTACAATGGCACTACATCAACATATCGAAAAAGAAGGAAAATTATCCGTTACGGCAACTTCAGCTGGGGCAGGTGCTTACAACAAATCAGGTTTTGCCTTAGAGATTTTAGCTTTAGACATTGACTCCCCGTTCATTAGAAGTTATTTGTGGGTGTTAGACACCTATAATCGTGTTTATAACATTAATAAACCCTGGTCGTATTATATAAATGCGCCCTATGCTTCAAGGATTGATATAAATAATCCTCAAAGTATTTTTACTGCAAATATTAGTATGAACCCCTCCAAGCTATTTACGACATCGTTTAGAGAAGAAATATTGCAAGAAAAACCATCACAATTTAACGATGCATTAAAAGATAACGACCGTTTTGATTGGAAGCCAAATGCACCCTTGCGGCTACTTTATGGAACAAAAGATGATTATGTTTTTCCTTCAAATGCTACTTCGGCCTACGCTGCCATGAAAGCCAAAGGAGCAAACGTCACCTTAATTCCGTTTGAAAATAAAAATCATAGCACCGCCGTAAGTGACTTTGCGATAAATACCGCACTTTGGTTTTTGTCATTAAAATAACCTAATTTTTATTTGTTCAGGTACCTTATTTTGGATCCAAAATGGCATCAATACGCACCACAGCTTCTTGCAAGTGGTAGCGTGTGTTTTGATCTGTGGTAACCGTCAAACTTGTACTGATGGCGTTTTTAAGATTTACCAATTGCGCCCTGCTCACGGCTCTAATATCTGATTGACTTACAAGCACTCTAGTGCGATTGCTATATCTTCTGGCGGAACCTGATAAAGGTTCTTGACTTTCTGTCATTAAGTACGCCAAGCGGTCGATATAGGCACGCTGCAAATTTCTGCGGTAGATATCAATAGCTGTGTTGCTGTATAGCTCACTCCAGATCCCTTTTCGGAGTGCTGTCATCATTTCTATCATTGCGTAAGCATCACTTCCATTAAGCGCTTCGTTTTCCGAGATACGCGCCAGTCGGTCAAAGCTCAACAAACGGTTGAGGGTGCCTGTTTGCGTACGACGCATCCGGTCAAGTACCCCCGCAAACTCTATTTTATTAAAAATGTCGTTGTCCAACATCCAAGTTGGCGTTGCGAATAATTCTTCTTGTAAGAATTGCATACAAGCACGTTGGTGCTTTTTGTCAACATGAGTATACACCGCACCTTCTTGGTCGTAGGTCTTGTAGTATTCATACACGCCGCCAATATTAGCCGCCACATGACCCATATAGCGATTGAATTGACTCAATACTTGGTTGTATAAATCTTGTAAATCGTCATAGTCCTTGCCGTCCTCTGCAGTCCATTCAATTAGATTGGGTACAATTCTTTTGAGATTGGCAATGCCATATGCACTAGCTTTTATGGCGTTGTCGCCCAGATCTTCTGTTTGTGAACTGGGGTCAATTGGATTTCCAAATTGTTGGCTTCCAAACCGATACATGGGGTCGTTTTGATGTGCTAGAATCCATTGGTCTAAGGTTTCTTTCTCGTCCGTTGCGGTTTCAGCCGATGGAATAGGGCGATAGCCCCAGCGAATGGCATGTTTGTCATAAACGCCAATATCTGGCATCAACGACACGTCTCCGTCTCCAGGTTGTGCCACGTAATTAAAACGCGCATAATCCATGATGGAAGGTGCCGTGCCATATTTTTTAGTAAAAGAGGCAGAGCGTAGTGAATCAACAGGAAAAGCGACACTGCTTCCCATGTTATGTGGTAATCCAATAGTGTGTCCTACTTCATGCGCAGAAACAAACCGAATCAAACGACCCATAATCTCATCTTTAAATTCCACGCTTCTTGCTTCTGGATTTATGGCAGCTGTTTGCACAAAAAACCAATTGCGTAACAGGGTCATCACATTGTGGTACCAATTGATGTCAGACTCCAAAATTTCACCCGACCGTGGATCACTTACGTGCGGGCCATTGGCATTGGGAATCGGAGATGCCAAATAACGCATTACTGAATAGCGTACGTCTTCTGGGCTCCAATCCGGGTCTTCTTCTTTGCTTGGTGGGTCTTTGGCAAGAATGGCATTTTTAAAGCCTGCTGCTTCAAAAGCCACTTGCCAGTCTTCAATCCCTTGCTTCAAATAAGGCACCCATTTTTTTGGCGTGGCTCTATCGATATAATAAACAATAGGTTTCTTGGGCTCTACCAATTCACCGCGATTAAACTTCTCAATATCTTCATCTTTTACTTCCAAACGCCAGCGATCTAAGTAACGTACCGTTTTGCTTTTTTGTACGTCTAGGCCGTAGTCTGTTTGCCCCCTTGAAAACCAACCTACACGTTGGTCAAAGTAGCGTCTTTTCATTTGCTCTTTGGGCAGTAGAATCATGGAATTGCTTATTTCCAAGCTTATCGATGCGGTGCTCGAATTGGAAGGCGGAGCACTAGAGCTATAGGTTTTTACATGTCGTGCTTCGACATTGAGCGGATAACTTTTAAGCGTATTGATAAACGACCTGGATTTGTCCATGCTCGAAATCTTATAGCTTTTCCTTCTCGAAGCTGGAAAGCCAAGCGCCTTCACATCTGTTTCGAAAAGCGTGTTGACCTCAATCACAGTAGAGGTAGAGTCTTTTCCAATGGACTTAATATCAAACCTGTATAGGATGGGTTCGAAGTTTGAATTGACAACTGCCTCGTGGATGGGCAAGGAGTCGGCTGCTACCACCTCATGTGATACCACACGGAGTAAGACTTTCTTGCTGTCTTTTTCCCAGCGCAATACTTGCGTATTTTGTTTTCCGCCACCAAAACCAATGCCTGAGGCTGTTTTGGCAATTCGTGTAACCATCAGCATTTCTGCCCCAAATAAGGAGTCTGGAATTTCATAATAGTATTTGTCGTCAACGGAATGTACGTCAAACAACCCCTTGTCTGTAATGGCTTTTTTGGTAATGACTTTATCATAAGGCTTAATACCGTTTTTATCTTCCTTTTTGGGTTTTGGCTTTTCGATTACGGGTGGCTTTTTCTTTTTAAAAAGTTTACCAAGCTGTGCGTGTGTGGGAACACTAAACAATACAGCCAAACCTATAAGCAGGAGTGATATTTTCTTCATGATTTTTATCTTTAGTATGCTAAAGTGTTGAAAATAGTTCAATTACACAACCAAGCCAGATGGCAGTGTGTTGTAAGCCCCTAAAGTATGTTAAGGAATTATCGCAAGCTTACGGTCAGCGTGTCATCGGTTTTTTTGACTTCTGCAATTGATTTGCCAGTCAGCCCTTTGATAGCCTTATCCCATTTTTTATTGCTAAGCCCTGATTGTTCCTTGAGTGAAGCAAGCGCAACGGGGCTTTCTTTTTTAAGCAAGTCAGCAACGAGTTGTTCCTCTTCCGTGAGTGTTGGCCCTTTTTTCTCTGGGCGCATCTGTGGAAAAAACAACACTTCTTGGATAGAGCTGTTGTTGGTCAATAGCATGGTGAGGCGGTCAATGCCAATGCCAATCCCAGAGGTCGGCGGCATACCATATTCTAAAGAACGAAGAAAATCTTGGTCAATAAACATAGCTTCGTCATCTCCTTTTTCAGAAAGGGACATTTGATCCTCAAAACGCTCCCGCTGGTCAATGGGATCGTTTAATTCCGAATAGGCATTGGCCAATTCTTTCCCATTAACCATAAGCTCAAAGCGCTCTGTCAAACCCGGTTTGCTGCGGTGTGCTTTGGTCAGCGGGCTCATTTCTTTTGGATAGTCCGTAATAAACGTCGGTTGGATATAATGATGCTCGCAACATTCCCCAAAAAGTTCATCAATAAGCTTTCCTTTACCCATGGTTTCGTCTACTTCTAGACCCAATTTTTTTGCTGTTTCACGCAGTGCATTTTCATCCATATCAGAAACGTCAATGCCTGTGTGCTCTTGAATGGCATCTAAAATCGGCACTCGTGGATAGGGCGCTTTGAAGTCTATGGTATTTTCTCCAACGGTTACGGCAGCGACGCCATTTGCTGCAACGGCTACTTCTTCAAGCAGCGCTTCGGTTGTTTCCATCATCCAGTGGTAATCCTTATAGGCCACATAGAGTTCCATTACCGTAAATTCAGGGTTGTGGGTTTTGTCCATCCCTTCATTTCTAAAATCTTTGGCAAATTCATATACCCCATCAAACCCACCTACAATCAATCGCTTTAGGTACAATTCGTTGGCAATACGCAGGTATAGTGGTATGTTCAGTGCATTGTGATGTGTCACAAACGGACGTGCGGCTGCACCCCCGGGAATGGGTTGTAATATGGGTGTTTCAACTTCGAGATAACCACGGTCGTTAAAAAAGGAACGAATGGTATTGGTAATCTTGGTGCGTTTTACAAAAGCATCTTTCACCTGCGGATTTACAATCAGATCTACATAGCGTTGACGGTAGCGTTGTTCAGGATCTGTAAATGCGTCATAGGTATTGCCTTCGGCATCTACTTTGGGAAGTGGTAAAGGACGTAGCGATTTGCTCAACACAAACAGCTGGTGCACCTCAATGGTTTTTTCTCCTACTTGGGTAGTAAACATAGTCCCTTCAATTCCTATGATATCACCGATATCAAGGAGTTTTTTATAAACGTCGTTGTACTGGGTTTTATCTTCATCCGGACATAAGATGTCTCTATTGAAGTAGAGCTGTACCCTGCCTGTAGCATCTTGAAGCTCGGCAAAACTGGCTTTTCCTTGCACACGCCTTGACATAAGCCTTCCGGCCATGCGTACTTGTTGCCCTTGTTCAAATTTCTCACTTACCGTTGTGGTGTAGTGCGAAACGTCAAAAGCCGCCGCTGGATAAGGGTCAATCCCCAACTCACGAAGTTTTGCTAATTTCTCTCTACGGACAAGTTCTTGTTCTGATAGCTCCTGCATCCCAAATTTTTCTGTGGCAAAGATAACCAATGCACATGAGTTATTTAGATATCACGAATTTGTATCTTTGACTACCATGAGTTTATTTAGAGTCCTACTGGCCATCCTATTTCCACCACTCGCTGTATTTGATAGAGGTTGTGGTTCTATAGTTATTGTTTTCTTACTCACGCTTTGCGCATGGGTGCCTGGTGTTATTGGCGCACTCATCATTCTCAACCGACCGTTCGATTATGAGCCCTAAGCCAAAGGTGCACGTCCGCCAATTGGGATTGGTTACTTATGAGGCCGCAACTGCCTTACAACAGGATTTGTTTCAGCAAACCATCGATCAAAAAATCCACAACCGCCGAAACCCAGAAGACCAAACGCCAACCAAACACCACTTACTTTTTCTTGAGCATCCGCCCGTCTATACGCTTGGTAAAAGCGGGGATAAAAACAACTTATTGGTCAACAACACCACCTTGCAAGAAAAAGGCGCAAGCTTTTTTAAAACCAACCGCGGCGGCGATATAACCTTTCACGGTCCCGGACAGTTGGTGGGCTATCCTATTTTGGATTTGGATTGTTTTTTTACAGACATTCACAAGTATCTGCGCTTTTTGGAGGAATGCATCATTGCTACCCTTGCCGATTATGATATCGAAGCCAGTAGGAGTAAGGGCGAAACGGGTGTTTGGATAGATGTTGACGGCGCCAATCCCCGCAAGATATGCGCCATGGGTATTCGTACCAGCCGTTGGGTAACCATGCACGGATTTGCGCTAAATGTCAATACCGATTTGTCTTTTTTCGATTATATCATTCCCTGTGGGATAGCCGATAAGTCCATTACTTCTATGGAAAAGGAATTGGGCGCAGCTGTTGCCATGCAAGAAGTGATAAAGAAATTTAAGGAACACTTTTCTAGAATTTTTGAGGCTGATATGGCCTAGGGCATTTTGTAAAACCGCAGCTCTTGCCTGTTGTTTTGTGCCGCCAAATACACCGCCGATCCCGGAACCGCTTGACCCAGCATCGCCCATTTGCGACCTATTACAGGAAAGCTATCCAGTAGTTTGGCATCTCTATCAAACACATAAACCTTGTCGGATTGATTGTCCCAAATAAGGATATAGGTTCTGTTGTTCACCACTTGAATTTGTGGAGGCGCATAGACCCCAAAATCCAATTCCACCAACTGATTGTTGATGCTTACTTTGTTTTCAGTCAGTGTGACCAACGTATTCCGATTTGCTGCTATGGTGTAGCGTGTTTCAAAGGGCAGTGCTGTTTTGGTAAGTTTTCCTGTGGTGCTGATTTGAACAAGCCTGTTCTTGTCGTCAATGCTCACAAAACCACTTTGATAGGGATAGATGTCTTGCGTTAATTTGACGTCTGTTGGTATTTTAATACGTGTTTTTCCGGTGCGGTGCAGCAGCTCTCCTTTTCCTGATTTTTGCACAAGTGCAATATAGTCTCGGTTGCCAATGCGGATGTGTTTGGCAGGGTATTTCAGTGCGCTATTGAGTTTGTTTTTGCGCCAACCGCTAACCTTTTTCATGCTTCTGTCATACATGCTCAGTGTGTTGCCGCTACTCAATACCAGACGGTAGTTGCGTTGCTTGTCGTAGTCAAACACCGCGAGCGTGCTGGAAGAGCGCATCCCTTTTTTGCTGTAACCCGAAACCGCATTGCCGTTGCGATCTAAAACTTGAAAGCTTTTAGCTGTTGTAAAGGCCAGTTGCAGTCGTTTGTTGCGGTATAAATCTACTTGGGTTACGGGGCCTAAAATGGCACCATCGAGTTGTTTTTTCCAAACAATTCCGCCAGTAGTATCCAACAAATAGAGTTGGTTTTCCTCGTCTTGCACCACCCATTCCAAGGCTTGCGTTTTGTGGTTATGCACGGCATAGGGCCCCCAAATCAAAGGCATATCAAACGTTGCTGTGCCTGCCAGTTCAACGGCTTGTGCTTTCTTGCCCTCATCATTGGGTTTCTGTAGGCTTAATGCCACATAAAACACCTCGCCTTCAACCGTTCCCACATAGTCTGCTTGCCTAAATGCACCTAGCGCCACCTTGCTCAGTGTCGGCGCTATTTTTTTTACTTGCGTTTCAAAATAGGCAGGTGCAGACCACCCCCAGAAACTACTGCGGCTGGGCAGTGTTTTGACATAGGTTTGAAAGCGTTCGTTTTGCGCCAAAACATCGTCTTTGTTAAGTGCGTAAATCACCGATTCTAGTGCGGTCTTGGAAGTTCCCAAATAGAGGTGTTCGTTCAGCAGAGTAGCAAAAGCATAGGTGTTTTGCTTTAGTATGGGCGGTAGCAGATTAGCGATGGCGTTCTCATCGGAAAAGGCATAGAGTGTTTGTTGTTCCGTTGTGAATTGCGCCTTTGATTTCTTTGCCAAGGCTTGTTTGATGTCGTCGGGTGTTTTGTTTGTTTTTACCAATACCACGGTTTCATTCCCCAGTTGCAGTTGGGCAAGTTGCGTGGCATCCATCAGCAGCGAATCCATAGGGGTTTCGGGCAGGTTGTGCACCGCCTTAAAACGGAGTGAGGCTTTTTTGTAGGTATCTAGATCAAAGCTAAACGCTTGAACTGTGTTGGCGTTACTTGGAATATGTGCTGCCAAATCGTGTAAGGCACTGTCTTGGTTTTTGAGGAAAGACAGGCGGGAGGCACCGCTGGCATCCATCACGCCATAGGCTTGCATATAAACGCCGTTGCTGTTGACCGTTGGAACGATTGCGGTCCACTTGCTCCACTGCGACCAAGGCACAGGGCTGATGTCGTTAAAAAGCGTATTGAAATAAGGCGCAATGTCTTGTGACACAAAAAAGGTATGGTCTTCTGTGGCGTTGTCATAAAGTTGCTCGAGTTCCCCATCAATGCTGTTGGGTATTGACCGAAGCCGTATGCTGCTTTCCAATAGCAGCTTGCTAGGCGAGCTAAAGTGGAGGCTGTCCCAAGTGGCGTAGTAAGTTGGCGGATTGGCATTTCTTTTGAGCAGTTGTGTTTTGTTGTATCGGAGCGTATCCACGGCAACCGAGTCGCTGTAAACGGGCTTTTGTTGGCTTATCAACAGCGGAATAAGCTGGCCTTTCCCCTCGGGGTGAAAGCTCAATTGCCCGGCGGTGTTGGGCGCTATATGGTTTAATTCTTCAAAGAGCTCCGGCAATAGCGTCGCTGCTGCCATGGCAGCATCTTGTTGGTTGCTGTAATCGTGCAACGATTTAAAAGAACTGCTTTTCAGCACCACCACCGCGTTGTTTGGTAAATACCCCAGTAGGGAGTCAGTTGTGTTTTGTTTGGATTGACAGCCAATCAAAAGGATGCAGGCAGTAAGGAGCAACAATCGATTCATAGTGCAAATTTATAAATCTAAAGAGAGTTGTTTTGGCAATAACGCAAAAGTTTTGCGGTGTATGTCAACAGCCCCATGTGTTCGGATGCCATTGCGGTGTTTGGTGGTTGGGTAACCTTTGTTCGTGTCCCAGCCGTAGTGCGGATGCTTTTGGTGGTATTCGAGCATGAGGTCGTCTCTAGTGGTTTTCGCCAGTATGGACGCTGCCGCTATGTTGCGGTATTTGCCATCGCCCCCAATGATACAGTGGTACGGAATGTCTTGGTAGGGCTTGAATTTATTGCCGTCAACGAGAATGGTTTCGGGTACGCGCGCCATGGCGGTTATGGCAAGTTGCATGGCTTCTATGGAAGCGTTTAGTATGTTGATTTCGTCAATTCTTTGGGGCGATACGTGCGCAATGCCATAGGCCAGTGCCACGTTTTTGATTTCTTCTCTCAGGGCATGCCGTTGTTTTGCGGTGAGCTTTTTGGAATCTGTAAGGAGCGGATGCGTATAACTTGGCGGCAGGATCACAGCAGCTGCAGTTACAGGCCCAGCCAAACAGCCACGCCCGGCTTCATCGGTACCACATTCTAGGGTTTGGGTGAGCTGTGTTTGCATCTAGGGACTAAAGTACAAAAGAATGTTTGTTTTCCGTTTGCCGAAAAAGCATTCTTGGATAAGCCATAATATAGAAGCAAGTAGCTTATTTTTGCTGCGCCGCTATTGGCCACACAAACAGTTTCGTATATGACCGCATTGACCGACATCAAAGACCTTGAACTTCAACGTATCCTTAATGCGTTTCTTATCGCAGGAGTTCAAGTATATCAAGAGGTTAAAATGGGCAACGGCCTAGACGTTACCGCTGCGTCAAATGCATCTGGAGACAGTCAATTGAATTTGGATATACTCGCCGATACCTATTTTCAAGATGCTATTGCCAGCTCTACCCAAGTGCGGTATATCATATCTGAGGAACGCCCCAACTTACAATCCTACGGCAATGGGGATTACAGCGTTTCCCTCGACCCTTTGGACGGTTCTAAATC
>QXZR01000056.1 GCA_009886265.1 Flavobacteriaceae bacterium | reverse complement strand
GTGGGTGGGCCGCTCTATAGGTATCCCACAACGAAAAAACGGTGTAGTAGTCATTGTCCAAGTCTTCGTGGATTTCCATGTCCATACCACGGTAGCGCCCGTCTACATCTTGGTATAAGTTGGGAGCAATCATGGTATGATACAAGGCAGAGTAGAAGTTGTACATATCAGATTCCTTGTAGGTTTCAACAACTATCTTATTTAGTTGCTTTTCCCAAATAGCATCTGCTTCTTCTCTTAGTTGATCAAAAGCTTTGTCTTTTAATTCAGCAATTCTGTTTTTATACGCACCTGCTTTGTCCACGGCAGATATGCCCACTTCAACCTCTAATATGTTGGTTGTACTTTCGTCAAACTCAAAGGCAGCTTTCACATTTCCGCCTGTTGTTTTTCCATCAAGTAGCGTGATATTGGTAAAAGGTCTTGAAAAAGCGATGTCAAAAAATAGGCGTTGTTCATTTGCCCAGGCTCTTGAGAAGCGACGCCCAGAGACAAATTGATTTTTTTCGATAAAAATTTCAGCGTCCAGTACCCTGTCTCGGTGGGCTAGGTCAAGTATGACAACTTGTTTGGCGCCTTTTGGAAACACATACTGATGCATGCCGCTGCGCTGTGAAACGCTAAGGGAAACATCTATGTTAGTGTCATCTAGGTGAACGGCGTAATAGCCGGGGGTAGCAACTTCGTTGTCGTGTGAAAAGGCAGATTTGTAGCCTTTTTCGCCATCTGACCCATTGTTAAAAATAATTTCGTTTGTAGGCATCAAGAGTACGTCTCCATAATCGGATATTCCTGTTCCCGAAAGGTGGGTGTGTGAAAAACCATAAATATGGTTGTCTGAATAGTGATAACCCGAGCAGCCATCCCAACCCTCGAGTCGGGTGTCTGGACTAAGTTGCATCATTCCGTAAGGCAATGTAGCCCCAGGGTAAGTGTGTCCGTGTCCTCCAGTACCGATAAAGGTGTTGACGTAGGAAGTTAGTTTTTTAACCCCATCACTATCGGAAGAACTGTTTTGACATCCGAGTAATAATAGTGCTATGCAGGTAAAAATAATAGACCTCATCACTGTTTGATTAATTTGATTTTAATTACACAATTTTAACCAATTAATTTTGTTTTTTGCTGTTTTTTGCTGTTTTTTTCATATTAATTCTTAAGTTTACTAACTGAGTGATTGACATGACACGTGAATAATCTAAAAAAACAATATACTACATTAAAAAATATATCAGCGGTTCACAACCAGCTAACAATTTAAATTTTCACTGGAATGCCTAAAAAAACAATTCTTTATTTTTAATACATGAAATCAGCACAATCCAATAAAACAGCCATTGCCATTATCGCAGGCTTGTTTTTTATTTTCGGCTTTATCACTTGGGTGAACGGGGCATTGATCCCGTTCATGAAAACCATTAATGAGTTAACCGAAGCCCAGTCTTATTTGGTAGCCTCAGCTTCCTATATATCTTTTGTGGTTATGGCATTGCCAGCATCTTATTTATTGCGGAAAATAGGCTACAGAAAAGGCATGTCCATTGGACTGTTCCTTATGGCTGCTGGTGCTTTGGTATTTATTCCTGCAGCCGAAGCCAGAACCTATTGGATGTTTTTGGCGGGTATATTTATTCAGGGAACGGGTATGACCGTATTGCAAACTGCTGCCAATCCCTATATTACGATTTTGGGACCCATTGAAAGTGGTGCCAAACGCATTGCCATTATGGGCATAGCCAACAAGGTTGCTGGGGCATTGGGTTCTGTTATTTTTGGTGCTATTCTCTTAAATGGAATAGATGAGGTCAAAGATGTTATAAGTCAAGTTTCTGCTGAAGAAAAAGCAACGCTTTTAGACCAGATGGCCGATAGTGTTTTTGTGCCTTACTTGGTTATGGCAGCCGTTTTATTTGTGCTGGGATTGTTGATGCGCCGCGCGCCACTTCCTCACGTGGAAGCTGAAGCTAGTGCTGAAGAAGAAACGCAATCTGGAGGTAAAAAAACCATTTTTCAATATCCACACCTTTGGTTTGGGATGCTTACCCTTTTTGTATATGTAGGCGCTGAGGTGATAGCCGGAGATACCATTATCGCCTATGGGCTTGCTCTAGGCATATCGGCAGCAAAAGCCAAATTCTTTACCACCTTTACGCTGATGGCGATGGTGGCTACTTACGCACTAGGCGTTGTGCTAATCCCAAAATATTTAAGTCAAACGAAGGCCTTGCAAATCAGTGCTGTGATTGGACTTGTTTTGAGCTTTTGTATCATTAGTACTACTGGATTTACATCAGTTCTTTTTGTAGCAGCATTAGGTATTGCCAATGCACTGGTTTGGCCTGCGGTATGGCCCTTGACTTTAGACGGTCTTGGCAAACACACCAAAACGGCTGCGGCCTTGCTTATCATGGCCATTTCGGGCGGCGCCATCATTCCACCATTATATGGGCGACTCGTCGATAGTGGAAAAGAAGCGCTTATCGACTCGGGGCTTGAAGCTGCAGATGCATTGGCACTGGCAGCAAAGGAGAGTTATTATATCCTTATTCCCTGTTATGCCATTATTTTTGTTTTTGCCGTATGGGGAAAACGACTTAAGAAATAAGTTTTAGAAAAATATTTTAACTTCAACACATGAAAAATAATACTTACTGGAAAAAAAATATCCAGTACATCAGCATTCTACTCTCCCTTTGGTTTATTGTTTCTTTTGGCTGCGGAATCTTATTTGTAGAACAATTAAATACGATACAAATAGGCGGTTTTAAACTCGGGTTTTGGTTTGCGCAACAAGGTTCCATTTTTGGGTTTGTGATCATCATCTTTACTTATATCTACCTTATGAATCGTTTGGATAATAAATTAAATAAAGAAAACTAGATGGAACTTCAATATTGGATTTGGATTGCTGTTGGACTGAGTTTTTCACTATACATAGGTATAGCTATTTGGTCTCGCGCTGGCTCAACAAAAGAATTTTATGTAGCAGGGGGTGGGGTGCATCCCATAGCCAACGGTATGGCAACGGCAGCCGACTGGATGTCTGCTGCCTCGTTTATTTCTATGGCGGGCATTATATCATTTAGTGGCTATGACGGATCTGTGTACCTTATGGGCTGGACAGGCGGCTATGTGCTGCTGGCACTGCTCTTAGCACCTTATTTGCGAAAGTTTGGCAAGTTTACGGTGCCTGACTTTATTGGCGACCGTTACTACTCAAACACAGCACGCTCGGTAGCCGTTTTCTGTGCGCTTATTGTATCCTTTACCTATATCGCTGGGCAGATGCGCGGCGTGGGTGTGGTGTTTTCAAGATACCTAGAGGTGGATATCGTCACGGGTGTGCTTATAGGTATGGGAATTGTATTGTTTTACGCCGTACTGGGAGGTATGAAAGGGATTACCTATACACAAGTGGCACAATACTGTGTACTCATTTTTGCCTTTATGGTACCTGCGGTATTCATATCGTTTTTGGTAACGGGCAACGTAGTACCACAATTTGGTTTTGGTGCTACAGACGCTGAAGGGGTTTATCTTTTGGATAAACTTGATGGGTTGCATAAGGAGTTGGGCTTCCATGAATATACTTCTGGCAGCAAATCTATGTTTGATGTCTTTTGTATTACCATGGCACTTATGGTAGGTACAGCAGGACTGCCGCACGTAATCGTACGCTTTTTTACCGTTAAAAAGGTAAGCGATGCACGGAAATCCGCTGGGTGGGCACTGTTATTTATTGCCATTCTATACACTACTGCTCCGGCCATAGCTGTGTTTTCAAGGACAAACCTAATTGAAACCGTAAGCGACAAACCGTACGAGCAAATGCCGTATTGGTTTGAAAAGTGGGAAACCACCGGATTGCTTGGTTTTACTGATAAAAACGAGGACGGACGTATTCAATATACGGCAGATGCTGCAACCAATGAATTGGATGTGGATGTGGATATCATGGTACTTGCCAATCCAGAAATTGCCGATTTACCCAATTGGGTCATAGCGCTATTAGCAGCAGGTGCATTGGCGGCTGCCTTATCCACTGCAGCAGGCTTGCTGTTGGTGATTTCATCAGCAGTGTCGCACGATCTACTCAAAAAAATGGTGATGCCCGACATTTCCGATAAAGGAGAGCTCATCGCAGCCCGTATAGCTGCAACAGCAGCCGTTTGTTTGGCAGGTTGGTTTGGTATCAACCCACCTGGTTTTGTGGCGGCAACGGTAGCCTTGGCTTTTGGTCTGGCAGCCTCATCGTTCTTCCCAGCTATATTGCTTGGCATATTTTCAAAGCGTATCAATAAAGAAGGTGCGATTAGCGGAATGCTTGTGGGTGTGTCACTAATGCTTTTCTATATGCTTAAATTTAAGTTTGGTTGGTTTGGTGGAGGTGAAAAAGCAGACTGGTGGTTTGGTATTTCGCCAGAAGGTTTTGGAACAGTTGCTATGGTTGCGAACTTTGTTGTTACTCTTATCGTGAGCAGTAGGACTCCTGCGCCATCCAAAGAAATTCAACAGCTGGTAGAAAATATTAGGAAGCCTTAGATGTTGAGTGGATTTTTTTAGGTTTTAATTTGAGGCTCAGAGCTTGATAAATCAATTTAAACTAAAACAGGCATCGCAAGTACCTTTAAATAAAATTTGTGATGA
>QXZR01000055.1 GCA_009886265.1 Flavobacteriaceae bacterium | reverse complement strand
GCAGGTAAATAAACTTTTTAAACATAGACAAACATTCAGACAAATATAGATTTTTTGCCTCTTACTTTTTATTCAATATTTTAAGTGCCAATTCTATTACCGCTTTAGGCTCAATGCTACGCATGGCGTCTTCATAGCCGCGACGAATTTTGTTGCCATAAACAGAAGTTGGCAAGAAGGGATATTGCTGGCGATCTGCCGTTAGGCTATTGGTGTCTGTTTGCCCAAAAGGAGCAAAGCCCAAACAAGGATGTGTGGCACCCCAAAGGCTAACAATGGGCACGCCGTAATTGGCAGCCAAATGTCCATTGGCAGAATCCATGGAAATCATCAAATCGAGTTGGGCGATAAGGCGCAACTCCGCATCAAAAGCATATACACTAGTTGCGTTTACCACATTTTTATAGGCCTTTGCCCAAACGTCTAGTTGTGCACGCTCTTCACGTCCAAAACCAAATAAAATGACCTGGTAGTCTTGTTGCAAAAAGGCAACAACCTTTTGCATGAGGTCTAGTGGATATTGCTTGCCTTTATGGGCAGCAAAAGGTGCTACGCCAATCCACTTTTTGTTTTGGTCTGGTTTCAGCGCTTCAGTATTAGGACAAAGCGGTTTTGACGGGAATTCATGGCTATCCAGAGAGATTGGAAAACCCAACCGCTCAAATACTTGGGCATAACGGTGAATTTGTGGAACCAATGGCACCAAGGTTTTTTGACGTGCTCTCGTAAGTTGTTTTTTTGCTTTTCGGCCTTTGTCAAGCACCGCTTTTCGTATCCAAAATCTAGGCGCGAAATAGCTGCGGAGTATTTTGGTGCGCAATACATTATGCAAATCAGCAATGGCGTTGGGTTTTGCTGCCAGCAATGTTTTGTAGAGGCGGTAAAGCCCAACAATACCTTTGTTGGCAACATTAAAATCAGGGCTGAAAACAATAGTATTGGGGAGTTCTTCGAAAAGAACGGAAAAGCGTTTTCGCGTCACTACTGTTATGCGTAATTCAGGATAGGTTTGAATCAAGCATCGCAACACAGGTAAACACATGGCTACGTCGCCCAAAGCCGAGAAACGAAGCACCAAGATGTGTTTGGCTGCCATTAGGATTTGTTCTGGTACAGGACGGGATTTAGGGATTCGTCATTGTACATTTTCATTTGTTTGTACACCTTCATATACTTTTTACCAGCAGCCATGTCTATGAGTAGTTGGTCAATGGCGGTAGACAAATCTATCTTCTGCTCCATTAAAACAGCAAGTTTTGTAGCACAAGCGCTACGGTGTTCGTCCGAGGCAGATGCGCGATTAGCCTCTTCTTGCATATGGTAGATTTTAAGTGCTAAAATAGACAAGCGGTCTATGGCCCAAGCCGGACTTTCAGTATTGATGGTAGCACCTTCCTGATGCTCAACGCTGCTAAACTCTTGTAAAAAATAGCTGTCGATATACTCCACCATATCGGTACGGTCTTGGTTGGAAGCGTCAATTTTGCGTTTCAGTTCTAGCGCAGCAACGGGGTCTATGCTAGGCTCGCGGATGAGGTCTTCATAGTGCCACTGCACCGTATCAATCCAATTTTTTCGGTATAATAAATGATCGAGACTTTTGGGCTCAAAAGGATTTTCAAAGGGTTGATCAACGCTGTCTAAAACGTGATACTCCGAGATACTTTTTTCAAAAATTTGAAATGCGTGGGCGGTATTCATGGTGGTAAATATTTTCCAAATATAGCGCAAAATCTAAAAGCCCTCTTGCATTTGCATTGTGACAACTTTAGCTGTATTTTTGCAAGGTAAAACCAAGACTATGAAAGCTGTTTTTGAAGCAATTGCCTACCTGTTTGAAGAAGTTCTTTTTATTCCACTAAACATGCTCCGTGAGTTGGGCGCTAGCAATTGGTTTGCTGCCAATGCCTTTAATTGGTTTTTCTTGATGATTGGTTTTGCGGGCTTGTTCTACTGGTTACGTCAGCTAAAGAAATTTAACGACAATAACGAAGAGGACTTCGACTCTACTTCCCACTCGTTTCTATAAATCGAAACCTAAATCTTTTCGGAAATACATTCCCTCAAACGAAATGTTTGAAAGGTTGCTATATGCTTCTGTGAGCGCTTCTTGTACATCGGCGCCAAAGCCTGTTGATGCCAAGACCCTTCCGCCATTGGTTACGATTTGATTGTCAACCTGAGCAGTTCCCGCTTGAAAAATAAGCCCATCGCCAGCCAAACCAGAAATGGCTTGCCCTTTTTCGTAGGCTTCAGGATAACCACCTGCTACACTAACTACGGTTGCTGCAGCTTGGTCGTTGATTTGGAGTGCCACTTCGTGCAAACGCTTTTCGCCAGTAGCCATAAGCAGTGCTGCCATATCGTTTTGGATACGTGGTAAAACCACTTGGGTTTCGGGATCACCCATGCGTACATTGTATTCAATCACAAAGGGATCGTCGCCCACGCGTATAAGCCCAATAAACACAAAACCTACAAAATCAAGCTGGTCTTTTTTAAGCCCTTGCATGGTGGGGGTTATGATGCGATCGTGAATTTTTTGTTTGAAAACAGCGTCATTAAATGGAACGGGAGACACCGCGCCCATACCTCCAGTGTTGAGTCCCGTATCGCCTTCACCTATGCGTTTGTAATCTTTGGCAAAGGGGAAGGTCACATGGCTTTCACCATCTGTAAGGACAAAACAAGAAAGCTCAATGCCGTCCAAAAAGCCCTCAATAACCACTTGTTCGCTTGCTGCACCAAATTTTTTGTTGGCCAGCATATCGATAAGCGCCGTTTTTGCTTCTTCGAGCTCATGGATGATGAGTACGCCTTTTCCTGCTGCAAGACCATCGGCCTTCAGTACATAGGGCGCAGGAATGGTTTCCAAATAGGCCAATCCTTCATTGAGCGATTGGGCATCAAATTGTTTGTAGGGTGCAGTGGGGATGTTGTGTCGCTCCATAAAGGCCTTGGCGTATGCCTTGCTGCCTTCGAGTTGTGCGGCTTCTTCTTTTGGGCCAATAACAGGGATGTGGCTCAGTGTAGGATGGTTGGCAATATGGTCGTGAATACCTGCGACTAGGGGCGCTTCGGGCCCTACTAAAATAAGGTCTATGGCATGGCTGCTAACAGCAGTTGCTACGGCTTCAAGGTCTGTGGGATTGATGTCAATATTGGTGCCCAGTTGTGCGGTGCCCGCATTTCCAGGAGCAATAAAGAGATTGGGTTTTTGCGCGCTTTGGGAAAGCTTCCAACAAAAGGTGTGCTCTCTACCGCCATTGCCAAGGATAAGAATATTCATCTAAAGGTTTTGGCAAAAATAGAAAAACGAAGGGGATTAAGAGTTGTATTTGTGGTTCGATGTATCTGTACCGCTCAAAACCCTATATCACATACAAATACACCATAAAGAAATGGCAGCTTGCACCACCCAAAACAAACAGGTGCCAGATAAAATGGTTGTAGGGAATTTTTTCAATGGCATAGAACAACACGCCAACCGTGTAAGCTACACCTCCGCCAATCAGCAGCGCTAAGGCTTTTGCGTCTAGTGCCGTAGTGAGCTCGGCATAGGGGATAATGGCCAGCCAGCCCATGGCTAGATATAAGAAAGTGGAAAAACGCTCAAACCTGCCTGTGAAAAAAAGTTTTAGGACTAGACCAAAAGCAGCAATACCCCAAACCACCCAAAACAGGATCCAACCCAAGCCATTGGGAATTGCGATCAACAACACTGGCGTATAGGTACCCGCAATGAGTAAGTAGATGCCAATGTGATCGGCAACCCGAAAGTAGTGCTTGCGCTTGCTTGATGTTATGGCATGATAGCAAGTTGATGCCAAGAATAATAAAATGATGGATAGCCCATATACAATAACGCTAAACAGCCCAAAGGGATTGGTTTGATCTACACCCAAAAGCATTAAGACCAATGCGGCTATGCCCAAGCCAACGCCCAGACCATGCGACCATGCATTGAGTTTTTCTTCTGTTGGCATATATTATGTATTTCTATTTGTTGTAGGCAATTTCAACCATGACTTCATTGCGGCGGTTGTAGAATTTATAAGGGCTATCATAGCCTAAAAATTCAACAGCTCCCTTGGCTTCAATGCTGTTATCTTCAAGGGCTTTCATAAGGCGTTTTGTGTGTGTTGCTTCTTTGCTAGCATTGGTGTATCCACCATAACGTATGGCAGCTACATAGCGGGGTTCGGTTATGCGCAGCGACACATTTTCACCCATGGGTTCAGGCGCACCTTTTTGATGCACGTCTAGCGGCATCACAAAAGCCATTTCTGATTTGTCTTCGTTCATATAAACAGGTGCCGTCATAGCAATTTTCTCTTCGGATTCGTTGCTGCCAGAAATATAGCGGAACAGCTTGCCAAAGTTATTGCCACCACTGGTTTGCACCAAGGTTGCACTTGGGTAAAATCGAATTTCTACACTATCAATTGCTTTGATGACTTCGTAAGGTTGTATTTCGGTGTTTTGTGCCACAGCTAGAGAATGAACACTCAATATAGCTGAAATAAATATAATATATGTCTTTTTCATACGGCCTATTTTCCTTTTTTAATGTCGCGTTGTACGTCTTTGCTGACAACGTTTAAATACTTTTTACGTTTTGCGTCTGAAACAAAGGGTACCGACCAAAACTGTTTGGTCTTGGTAAAGAGCGCAAGCTTCCACCCAAACACAAACGAATAAACGCCCATTACCAGACGTAATTTTACAGAGTTAAGATACATGGTTTTCACAGGAAGTGCAGGCGCACCGTGCGTTACATAAGTCCGCACTTTTTTGTCGCTCAAAAATGATTTTGGATAGGCGTATAGTTTGGTAACGTTGACAAACTGATAGGCAAAGCCAGGGGTTAGTACCTCGTCAAAAAATATTTCCATTCGAGGCGTAAGTCTAAACCACCAAACGGGAGAAACAAAATAAATGCGATCAGACCAAGTAACCAGTTCTTTGTACCTGCCAATTACCGCATCTCTTGGACGGGTAAAGCTGTCGCGGTAAAGGTCGATGACTTCAATGTCTTCATCCGCCTTTTCTAGACTTTCGACGATGGTTTTAAAGATCCCATTATAGCAAAAGGAGGATTGGTCTGGGTGACCAATAATTACCAGATTTTTCATAAGCAATTTTTACAAAGGTACCATTTTTGCGATAGCTTAGTTATTGAAATAAACCAGTTTAAAATTGCAAATGATTTTAGTACATTTACATGGCTATGAAATTAAACTTGTCCGCTGCTGGGATTACATTTACGCGACATATACCCAAGCATCAAACACCCTTTGAGCGTCTTTTTGAAATTTTCAAAGAGCTGATTACACATACTTCTGGCGATTTTGACGAAGCCATTGATTGGCTGCGTGAATTGGACAAGGAATACGGCTTAACCAACGCAGCGTATACCATAGATGATTTTATTGAGGATCTTTTAAAAAGGGCTTACATACAACCAAAAGGAGATGGCACGGGTGATGGCGAAGGCATGTCACTCACCGCCAAAACAGAAAAGCTATTGCGCGAACACGCCTTAAAGCAAATTTTTGGCAAACTTAAAAAAGCAGGCAACGGCAACCACAAAACAAAAAGTACCGGGCAAGGAGCAGACGATACGGGCGAATTTAAAGCCTATCAATTTGGCGACCCCATTGAGAAAATATCCATGACCGAAAGCCTGCGCAATGCACAAATACGCTCGGCAGGAGACGACTTTACCTTGCATCACGACGATCTCGTGGTTGAGGACAGTTATTACAATACGCAAATGAGCACGGTTTTGATGATAGATATCAGCCATAGCATGATTTTGTACGGCGAAGACCGCATTACCCCGGCCAAAAAAGTAGCCATGGCATTGGCGGAGTTTATTACCACACGCTACCCCAAAGACACCCTAGATATTCTGGTGTTTGGAAACGATGCCTGGCCCATTGCGCTCAAAGATATTCCCTACTTGCAAGTTGGACCTTATCACACCAATACCGTTGCGGGTCTTACCTTGGCTATGGATTTGTTGCGACGAAGAAAAAACAGCAACAAGCAAATTTTTATGATTACAGATGGCAAGCCAAGCTGCCTTAAGAACGCCGATGGGAGTTACTACAAAAACAGCATGGGGCTAGACGATCATATCGTAGACAAGTGTTACAATATGGCACGGCAGGCGCGAAAGCTTCACATTCCTATCACCACATTTATGATTGCACAAGACACCTATTTAAAAGAATTTGTGCGGAATTTTACAGAAGCCAACAAAGGCAAGGCATTCTTTACAGGCCTAAAAGGCTTGGGCGAAATGATTTTTGAAGACTATGAACAGAACAGAAAAAAACGATTGAGATAAATGAAAAAGAGCAATACACTAGGCGCCCTAAAAAAAACAGATTACACACCCCTTTCGATTCAGCAAGAATTGGTACAAAATTTAAGGGCTCGTATGCAAAGTGGACAGCCAACATTTGAAGGGCTTCTTGGCTATGAAAACACGGTTATTCCCGACGTAGAACGTGCATTGCTTTCGGGGCATAGCATCAACTTACTCGGATTGAGAGGCCAAGCCAAAACAAGACTGGCACGACAACTCACCCAACTACTAGACGAATGGGTTCCTGTAGTGGAAGGCTCTGAAATAAACGATGATCCCTTAGCCCCAATAAGCAATTTTGCCAAGGCGCTTATTGCAGTAAAAGGAGATGATACACCCATTACTTGGTTGCATCGTGACGATCGCTTTTTTGAAAAACTAGCCACACCAGACGTTAGTGTAGCCGATCTGATAGGCGACGTTGATCCCATTAAAGCAGCAAACCTCAAACTGTCCTATGCCGATGAGCGTGTGATTCATTTTGGGATGATTCCAAGAGCGCACCGCTGCATATTTGTGTTAAATGAATTGCCTGACTTGCAAGCACGGATTCAGGTGGCACTTTTTTCCATTTTACAAGAAAAAGAAATTCAAATCCGTGGGTTTAAGCTTCGATTGCCTATTGAAACTCAGTTTGTTTTTACGGCCAACCCTGAAGATTATACCAACCGAGGAAGTATCGTGACGCCGCTTAAAGACCGTATCGGTTCTCAAATTCTGACGCACTATCCACACAACTTGGAAACGGCCAAGGCCATAACCCGTCAGGAAACCCATACCAACACGGCAGTGCAGCAGGCCATTCACGTTCCTGAATTGGCCCGTGATATTTTGGAGCAGATAGGTTTTGAAGCTAGAAAAAGTGAATATGTAGATTCCAAAAGTGGCGTGAGTGCGCGTATGAGTATCACGGCTTTTGAAAACCTAATGAGTGCTGCAGAACGCCGCATGCTGTTGTCTGGCGAGCAAAACACGTGTATCAGAATGTCTGACTTTTTGGGGATTATTCCTGCTATAAATGGAAAAGTAGAATTGGTCTATGAAGGCGAGCAAGAAGGGGCAGAGCAGATTTCGTTTCACTTAATCAATCAAGCTGTAAAAAGCTTATTTCCATCATATTTTCCAGAAATAAAAAAGCTTGAAAAGCAAGATGAAGAAGGCCCTTATGACCAGTTGTTGGGGTGGTTTTATGGGGATAACGAATTGTTTTTGGAAGACAGCCTCCCTGACAACGTCTATCACGACACTTTAATGGGTGTTCCCAATTTGGAAAAACTAGTGGTAACGCACCAAGCAGATTGCCTCTCTGAAGATCAGTTTTTTATGATGGAGTTTTTATTGTGGGGACTTGAAGCAAACAAAAAGCTAAATAAATACCGCACCATGGAAGGGTTTCAGTTTAAAGACGGACTTGGAAATTTATTGGCAGGGCTTTAAGGGCTAGTTAGCTACTCATTAAAATTAAGCGCATTGTCAATAAGCGCTAGGTGCGAATAGGCTTGAGGGAAATTCCCTAGCAGTCGTTTTGAGTTAAAGTCAATGTCTTCACTGAACAATCCCAAGTGGTTGCTGTAACCCAATAATTTATCAAAAAGGGCTTTTGCGTTATCCTCTTCACCAATTTTATACAAGCTGTTGATGAACCAAAATGTACAGACTGTAAACGAGGAGCTTGGCAGGCCAAAATCATCTTCATTTTTGTAGCGATATAAAAGGCCTTCGTGCATCAATTCTTTTTCAATGGCCTTTACAGTTTTGACGTATTTGGGGTCTTTACCTTCAATAAAGCCGTAGTATTCCATCAGCAATACGGATGCATCTAGGTGTTCGGATTGGTACGACTGTGTAAAGGCTTGCTTTTCTTCATTCCACGCGTTTTTCATGATGTCGCTGTGGATTTCTTCCCGCAACGACTCCCATTTGGTTGCTGATTTGCCGCCTTCAATAAGCTTGGATATTTTAATGGCCCGGTCAACAGCCACCCAACACAACAGCTTCGAAAAGGTAAAATGGCGGTCTTCTTCCCTAAATTCCCAAATTCCCTTATCTGCCAATTGCCAATTTTTTCGCACCACCCACACTATAGACTTTACAATGGTCCACAGTTCTTCGTGCTTTTCATCGTCTTGCGTATAGCTTTCAATTTGATAGTGAATCACATCCATTAAAATACCGTAAATGTCATTTTGCTTTTGGATATAAGCGGCATTACCAACACGTACGGGTCTTGAGCCTTTATAGCCATCGAGGTGTTCTAGTGTTTCTTCGGTCAGTGTTTTTTCTCCACTGATGCCATACATGATTTGCAACTTTTCGTTCTTATCGGGAACCAAATCAATAATGTAGCGGATAAAGTTTTTGACAATTTGGGTGTGGCCCAGCTTGGCAATAACCTTAATTACCATTGAGGCATCCCGAATCCAGCAAAAACGGTAATCCCAGTTGCGTACTTCGCCTATGGTTTCTGGCAAGGAGGTAGTCGCTGCTGCCAATACGGCACCTGTTTTTTCAAATGTGAGCAATTTCAGTGTCATTGCGCTACGCAATATTTCTTCGTTATAGTGTTCAAAAGAAGGCGTCTTATGACACCAGTTTAACCAATAGACCTTGGTACGTTCAAATTCAAACAGCGTATGGTCTAAGGTTGGTGTCTGTATCTTTTCATTATAAGACACACTCATAAAGTGATCTTGGGTGAGCGTTAGTTCTGTTGCATTTAGAATGGCATTTTTGTCCAAGTCGGTATACAAAAACAAGGTGTCATAGTTTTTGTCGTCCACCACACTGACAAGGAAATGTTCTTTTACATAATTTTTGGTCTCACCAACGGCATATTCCAATCTCGGGTCGTAAATAACACGGTATTTGGGTGCTCCTTTAAGGTGTTTTAAAACACGTGTAATTTCGGGTGGCGCATAATAGACATTATCGTCTTTTTTGTAGCGCGGCATATAGTCAATGACTTCAAAAGCGTCGTCGCCGTTAGAAAAATGTGTACAAAGAATGCTTGTATTTTCAATATAAAACTGTGAGATGGTATAATTCTCATCACAGGAAATTTTAAACTGCCCACCGATATTCTCATCGAGAATTTTCCCAAAAACAGACGGAGAATCAAATTGTGGTAAACAACACCAATCTATTGAGGAATCTTCATTTATCAGCGCCGCAGATTTGCAATTTCCAATTATCCCGAAGTTTAGGCTATCAGAATGCTTCGCACCATTTTTTTTTGACATACATTGTGATTCAAAATATTTACTTAATAGTTGTAAATGGCCAAGAACATTATTGTTTCAAATCGACTTCCCATTAGAATATCTAAGGTAGAAAATTCTTTCAAATTTACCGCAACAAGCGGTGGATTAGCGACAGGAATGAAAACCGTGCACGAGCATGAGAATTCTTTATGGGTGGGGTGGCCTGGAATAGGCATAGATGAAATAGCTCCTGATGCTTGGGCCCCACTAGCCGAAGACCTTGAAGAAAACAACTATGCACCCGTACTTTTAAACAAAGAAGAGGTGGAAAATTTCTATTACGGGCTTGCCAATAAATGTCTGTGGCCGCTCTTTCATTACTTTATAGAAATTTCAACTTTTAGTGAGTCACATTGGGAAACTTATGTGGAGGTAAACAAAAAATTTAGCCAAAGTGTCATTGACAAAATAGCGCCTGGCGATACGGTTTGGATACACGACTATCAATTGTTGTTGTGTCCTAAAATGATAAAAGATGCACGCCCAGACGTCAATATTGGATTTTTTCTGCACATACCCTTTCCATCATTCGAAATTTTTAGAACATTTCCTTGCCGCGAAGCTCTTTTAGAGGGCATGCTTGGGGCTGATTTGATAGGTTTCCACACCTATGACTACGAGCGCCATTTTTTGAGTTCTGTGAAGCGAATCCTTCGCAAAGAGGTGCAATTTAATAGGGTAATTAATGGACTTCGTGAAGTGGTGGTAGACACCTTTCCAATGGGAATAGATTATGACAAATTTTATAGCAAGGCCAAAGAACATTTGGCACAAAAAGAACACGAAAAATCCGAGTTAAAAAAACAACTAGAGTTGCATAAAAAAGGGGCCGAGTCTGGGAAATTGATACTCTCTATTGATCGCCTTGATTATACTAAAGGAGTTGTAAACCGCATCAAGGCTTTTGATCTTTTCCTTACCAAGTATCCAGAATACTTGGAGAAAGTACGCTTGCTAATGCTCACTGTTCCTTCTCGTTCTGACGTGCCGGAATATGCAAAACTAAAGAAAGAAACCGACGAGCTGGTGGGGAGGATTAACGGCAAATACGCCACGGTTAATTGGACACCCATATGGTATTATTACCGCGCCATGAGCTTTGATGATTTGATTGATCTATACATGACTTCAGACATTGCCATGATAACACCTGTTCGTGATGGAATGAATTTGGTAGCCAAAGAATTTATAGCCACTCGCGTTTCTGGAGATGGTGTCTTGATATTGAGTGAAATGGCAGGTGCCTCCAAAGAATTATTCGAGGCCATTCTTATCAATCCCTTTGATAAAAACGCCATGGCAGATGCTCTACTGAAAGCCATTACCATGCCCGTTGAGGAACAAAAGCAACGCAACTTTGGTATGCAAAAACGACTGAGCCGTTACACAGTTGAATATTGGGCAAAAGATTTTATGACCGCACTCCAATCTAAAATGGAGATAAAGGAAGAAATACAGATCCCAAAAATTCAAAATGAGCTTAAACAACAGCTGCTTCAAGCATTTAATGAGGCAAAGAAAAAGATGATCTTTTTAGATTATGACGGCACCTTAGTTGATTTTAATGAAAAACCCGACCTAGCAATACCAGATGCTAAGCTGCTACAGTTGATAGACGCGCTATGTGCCCTCCCCAACACAGATGTTGCCATAGTAAGTGGCAGAGACCAAGCTTTTTTAGATAAGTGGTTTGCAAGTCTTCCAGTTACGCTAGTGGCAGAGCACGGTCACTACGTCAAAAGAAAAGGCGGAGAGTGGATGGGAACTGCTAGTAGTACCAAGGACTGGATGGCAGACGTGATGCCTATTTTTGAAACATTTACAGATAGAACACCAGGAACCTTTGTTGAGGAAAAACACAATAGCTTGGTCTGGCATTACAGAAAAACGGACCCGGAGTTGGCTTCAGGTAGGGTGGTAGAAATTAAGACGGTTTTATCGAGCCTCATCTCTGATAAGTTGACAATTTTGGATATGGATAAAGCCCTTGAGGTGGTGGATCGCCAAGTTAATAAGGGAAGTGCCGTATTTGAAATCAACAGCCAAGGCGCGTATGATTTTACACTCTGCATTGGAGACGACGTCACAGACGAGAATATGTTTGTTAGCCTACCCGAACATGCCTATACCATTAAAGTGGGACGTAAACCCACTTCTGCAAAATATTATATAGAAAACGTCAGCCAAGTGAAAAAACTATTGTCAAGTATTGTTTCATGAGCGAAATGAATCAAAGTCAGCTCCTTCTTCAAAATATCAAAGCAGCATTTCGGGAAATCACAGAAGCACCTGCGAGCCTTAGTGCTCAAGAAATAAGAGCGCTAAGCGCCCAACAGTTTCAATCTATTTTCAACGACCTAAAAGTTCAAATAAAGGGTTCTGAATACCTGCCCTATGAACAGGGGAGTATTTTTATATACAACCATTTGGACAACCACCCTAGCTTGGTGGCTGCAGACCATTTCCAAATCACATTGGACAGCCATTACATTAGCGGGTTGCTTTATAAATACTACAAAGATCCGGGCATCCGTGTGGCACGACATTCACTAGCAGAGGAATCAAATCACAAGTCGTATTACGATCGCTTTGATTATATAAGGGTGTATTCTCAAAATTTCACACCAGATCATTTGACCAAAAAAGAAGTCAAAAAAGAGAACAAAAAATTTTATGAGCGCGCAGCTGCCGCACTTGAAAATAATACCAGTATGGTCTTTAGCCCAGAAGGACTTTCCTATGAAACGGAAGCTTCTCCAGGGCCATTTAGCAAGGGGGTTTTTAAGTTGGCCTGCGGCATGAAAAAGCAACCTAAAATAGTACCATTGGTTATGGTAGACTTTGACAAACTACCCCACAAGGCTACGTATAAATGTCAGATAATGCCTGCGTTTACCATGGCAGATTATGGTATATACGACACCAACGACCCAAGGCTTGGTGAGGTCGTTGAAAAAATCAATAAGAAGTACAAAAATTGGGTGCAAAAACTTCGTGTGGAAGAGGAACACTTTGAACGTGAAATAGCCGTCTTAAAAAGAAAGGTGGATCAACTAGAAACCCAAGAAGCGCAAACTGTTTTTTACGGCAGTTCAACCATACGCCTGTGGAAAAACATGGCACAAGATTTAGCACCTCATCAAACCTTAAACCTTGGTTTTGGCGGTGCTTTTATCCATTCTTTGTCTCATTATTTTGAGCATTTGTTTGATGGATTAGCCCCTCAAAATATCATGTTGTATTTGGGCGGAAATGACTTGACTTTGGGCTTTGATGCCGATCGAATTGTTGCAGATATCACCTCTTTTGTACAGATGATTCACAACAAATTTCCTGAAACCAATATTTACAATATTGCCATTAAGCCTTCATTTGAACGCGAAAGTGAATTGACAGAAATACGTGGTATTAACGATGGTGTTCAAGCCCTTTCTGATAAGCTTCCATACCTCCATCAATTGGGGTTGTACGAAAAGCTGATGGATGACAACCGAATCAGAAGAGACGTGTTGTTACAAGACGGTCTTCATCTAAACGAAAAAGGATATAAGGCGCTTACAGCCCTCGTCTTAGCGGCTTTAGAAAGGAAGCAATAAAACCTTTTAAGCTGCGCTATTCTGCTCCTTGATTAGGTTTAGCGCAGACCCCGCTTTAAACCACTCAATTTGTGCTTCGTTATAGGTATGATTCGCCATAATAACGTCTGTAGACCCATCACCGTGAACCACCTCAATGGTGATTTGCTTACCAGCAGCAATATCTGCTAAGTCAACAAAGTTAAAGGTGTCATCTTCTTGGATAAGGTCATAATCTGCCTCATTCTCAAATGTGATACCCAACATCCCTTGTTTTTTTAGGTTGGTTTCGTGTATTCGTGCAAATGACTTTACCAAAACAACTTTAACACCCAAGTGTCTGGGCTCCATGGCTGCGTGCTCACGCGAGGAACCTTCGCCGTAGTTATGGTCGCCCACAACAACAGTTTCAATGCCTGCAGCTTTGTATGCGCGTTGTACGTCTGGTACGCCGCCGTATTCGCCTGTGAGTTGATTTTTAACAAAGTTGGTTTTTTGGTTGTATGCATTCACTGCACCAATCAAACAGTTGTTTGAAATATTATCCAAGTGTCCACGGAAACGTAACCAAGGACCCGCCATTGAAATGTGATCTGTGGTACACTTACCTAAGGCTTTGATGAGCAGTTTTGCTCCAATCAAATTTTTTCCATCCCATGGCGCAAAGGGCGTTAATAGCTCTAAACGCTCAGAGCTTTCGCTTACTTCAACCGAAACACCAGAGCCGTCTGCTACAGGTGCCAAGTATCCGTTGTCTTCCACGTCAAACCCGCTAGGTGGAAGCTCAATACCTGTTGGTGCTTCAAGGCGCACTTCTTCACCATCTTCATTGATAAGTGCATCTGTCATCGGATTAAAATCCAGTCTGCCTGAAATGGCAACAGCTGCTACTATTTCTGGAGAGGCAACAAAGGCATGGGTATTTGGATTTCCATCTGCTCGCTTGGAAAAGTTTCTATTGAAAGAGTGTATGATGGCATTTTTTTCTTGTTTGTCTGCACCAGCTCTGGCCCATTGCCCAATACAGGGCCCACAGGCATTGGTAAATATGGTCGCATCTAAATCTTCAAAGATTTCAAGCAATCCATCTCTTTCTGCGGTGAAACGCACTTGTTCTGAACCAGGATTGATACCAAAGGTTGCTTTTGTCACTAATTTTTTATCTACCGCTTGCTTGGCAATAGAAGCTGCGCGTGATAAATCTTCGTAAGAGGAATTGGTACAAGAACCAATCAGTCCCCATTCTACCTCTACGGGCCATCCGTTAATAGCTGCTTTTTCAGCCATTTCTGAGACTGGAGTAGCCAAGTCTGGCGTGAATGGACCGTTGATGTGTGGCATCAGCGTATTTAAATCAATTTCAATGACTTCGTCGAAGTATTGCTCAGGGTTTTGATACACTTCTGGATCAGCGGTAAGGTGTTCTTTAACTTCGTTTGCCGCATCTGCTACGTCGTCTCTGTCAGTAGCTCGCAAGTAGCGTTCCATTGAGGCATCATAGCCAAAAGTGGAGGTGGTTGCACCAACCTCAGCACCCATATTACAAATGGTTCCTTTACCCGTACACGACATGGATTCGGCACCATCTCCAAAATATTCGATTATAGCACCAGTACCCCCTTTAACGGTTAGAATACCAGCTACTTTTAGGATTACGTCTTTTGGCGCAGTCCAGCCGTTGAGCTTTCCTGTAAGCTTCACGCCAATAAGTTTTGGGAATTTAAGCTCCCATGGCATATCTGCCATTACATCTACAGCATCTGCACCACCAACGCCTATGGCTAGCATACCCAATCCGCCAGCGTTAACCGTGTGAGAATCTGTTCCTATCATCATACCGCCTGGGAATGCATAGTTTTCCAAAACTACTTGGTGGATGATTCCAGCACCAGGCTTCCAAAAGCCAATGCCATATTTGTTGGATACTGATTGTAAGAAATTAAATACCTCAGCAGAAGAGCTGTTGGCAGATTTTAAATCGGCAATAGCGCCGTCTTTGGCTTGAATAAGGTGATCACAATGTACGGTAGTAGGCACAGCAACTTTTGGCTTACCAGCTTGCATAAACTGCAAAAGTGCCATTTGTGCGGTTGCATCTTGGCATGCAATTCGGTCGGGCGCAAAATCGACATAATCAACTCCTCTGTTGAAAACTTGGGTTGCTGCACCATCCCAAAGGTGGGAATACAATATTTTTTCAGAAGCTGTAAGCGGTTTGTTGGTTACTTTCCTTGCCGCTTCTACACGCGCCGCTAGGCGTGCATAAGTAGCTTTAATCATTGCGATATCAAATGCCATTTTGGATGTATTAGTCTAAAGTGTAAAAGTATAAAATACTAAGCTTATTAGGAACCTTATGTACAGATTTAATCTATAGATGTATAATTGGTACAAATAGTACAACATAATTATGTGTTTGTACAAATACGTGTAACTTTACCTTATGAAAAAAGCGGTTATTGTCAGCGGTTATTTTAACCCCATTCACAAAGGGCACCTTGAGTATTTTCACAATGCAAAAACACATGGCGACGCCTTGTTTGTCATTGTCAATTCAGATCACCAACGGGAATTGAAGGGGTCAAAATCTTTTCAAGATGAAGGTGAACGCATGCTTATCGTTTTAAATTTTCGCGTGGTTGACAAGGCTGTTTTGTCTGTTGATCAGGACCGAACGGTTTGTGAAACCTTGACGAAAATACATGCTGAGTTTGGTAATGAATACCAATTGGCATTTGCCAATGGTGGCGATCAAAACAATGACACCATCCCAGAACGTGCTGTTTGCGAAGAACTGGGCATTACACTTATTGACGGACTAGGCGATAAAATTCAATCTTCGTCTTGGTTGCTTAAAAAGCAATAGTAAGTTACTTATAAAACAGTAAAAGGCACTTTTGCTGTTGTGTTTTCCCAACCCAAATGCAAGGTTGGCGCATCATCTCCAGAAAACACCATTGAAAAGGCTTCTAAAGTATCTGCTGCGGTTGTGGTTAAAACTTCAAAACGCAATAAATCTTGTGCTTTGTCATAAGCGTATGCCCCCCAAAGATTGGTAGCCTTGTTGACAATAAAGGTCATTTTCCCAGTTTCAAAAATGGTAAAAACAGTGTAGGTGCCTGCGGGTAGTTCAGTTCCGCCAATTGCAATAGGTTTAAACACACGAAGTTCTGTGGCTTCGTTAGCGCCCGTTCGCCAAATTTTTCCAAAAGAGACGATGTCTGCAAAGGCCCTGCCCTTGAGTTGTGGTCTGCTGTATGTAATTGTTGCAACTTTGTCCGAAATACGATAGCTCGCAGGAAAAGATGCCTTGTCCATGGGGCTTTTGTCAAGTCCCCTAAAATTTTGTGCTTGCGCAAAAGTTAGGGTAAACAGTAGTAGGGTAAACAGTAGTTTTTTCATGATATAGGTATTTTAATGAGCAGTCAAGATAATGTTTTTGGCATGAAATAAAAACACATAAAGATGCTCCTATTATTAAAAAATGACGTCTGCAAGCCCGATGAGGTGCCTATGTTGCTATCTGATATATTCCTCAACCACGTATGCTGCTAGTGCAAACACGATACAAATTGCTATACTTCCCCAAAAAATACCACCTACTCCCATAGTTTATGTTTTAAATTCTTATCACTAAATATAAATAAATATTGGGGATAATGCCTGTTAAGGACAAGCGTCTTTTGTGAAAGCGGTTACACCGCCGTTGAATGTTGCTACGCAACGGTTGCTGTAGGTTTGTCCATCACATCCACACACAGGGTCGTACTCTTTGGTACATGCAATTTCTTTAAGTAAGTTATTGGGGTCAATGCAACTGCTTTGGGCTGTTACTCTTACAAAGTAATAAGAAACTTCATCGTCGGCTATTCCTGGCACATCAATGTAATGAAGCTCGAGGACATCATTGGTAATGGCAAAGCGATACTGTCGTTTGTTGGAGCGCAATGTTAGCGTGTCTTGACTTATAGCATAGGGCTCCGCTTTGTTAATGGAAGAAATACCAACGGCATCATCCGCAGCTCCTTTGCTTATCAAAAGCCGGCCATCTAAAAACCAAAGTTGATTGGACGTAAAATCATAATTCTCAAAATTGCAAAAACAAAGGGCTTTTTGAAGTACCCATTGCCCTTCAAGTGTCACCTCTTTAGGAAGGGGCGTTTTCTCACAATTAAAAACAAGCAAGAAGAAACCAATAATTACATATTTCATTTAATCAAGATTAAAACCAATTATAAGACGATACTAGCAAAGGGCATGCCTAGTCATAAAAACCCATTTCCCAACTTCCATAAATAAGGTTGGGAATGAGGATGAATTTTTCGCCAAACAAAGCACGGGTGTCGTTTAGCTGATTTATTCTAACCTCATTGGGTTGCTTGTAAAAGCGCGCATCGAAATCTGCGAGGTTGTCACCTAGCAACAGCACGATGTTGAAATTGGAAAGCTGCTTTCTTCTAGCCGCTTTGTTACCGTCTTCATCTCTAAGCAGCATGATGGTATTGTCGTCAAAAGGAAAGCCAGCGCTTATAAGATTAGCTTTTGTTGGGGCATAATTTTCAACCCTTCTGTTGGACAGGTAAATGATTTCAACGCCAAGGGAGTCGGCATAATTGTAGAATTCCAGCGCACCGGGAATGGGCACTGCCGTTTTTTTATGCACCCAGGCTGCCCAAGTTTCTTGTGTAAAAGAGGTGTTCTTTTCAATCAGCATTTCATTGTAAGGGCGGTTGCTCAACACAGTCTCGTCTATGTCGGCAATAATAGCCAAAGGCTTTTCGCTTGTTGTAGTGATCGCTTGATCCACTTTCATTTTGGCAAGGTTATAGGCTTGTATGCAAAGGGCATGGTACTCAGCCGCATTTTTCTGCCAATACATGGAGTGGTCTTTTTGGGAGTTGTTGGGTGAGCAACCGAGTACAAATCCCGCTAGAAGTAGGAGTAAAAGCTGTTTGTTCTTGCGTTTCATACCTCAGGCATTAGATTCATCACGATTGTAGTTGTCAAAAAGGTATAGTGGCAAGGCCAATGAAAAGCCCACGATAAATAGTGAAATAAAATATTTTAGAAACTGCTTCAGGCTGATGTGCTTTACTTTTAATTTATAGATTATAAAAATCAAAAAGGTGGTAGCGGCTACGGTTAGGTCGGCATTTAGAATCTTCATGCCGTAGTTTAAGTTAATCTGCTCAAAGAATAGCGCCGTTGACCATTCCCAATTATTTGCTTCAATAAACTTATATATGTTGTAGTATGGCAACACCACACCCAATACACATAGCAAAGCAAATAGTTTTTTCATTTGATGTTTAGCATTCTTTTGAATGTTCGAAGTTCACATAAATAAAAGTTACGTAAACGAATATAAAAAGGCTTCATTTATAAATTTTAGATTAATTGCCTCGCCCAGCTTTTCTAACACCCGAAGCTTTAGGCTTGTTATTTTTATTAGACATTTTTTGTTTATCCCCTTTTTTTTCAGCGGTATTTTTATTTAGGCTGTTACCAAAAAACTTGCTAGACATATTTTAATTTTTTTGTTTGGCACTAATTTAGAAAAAACAACACACTTAAAGTAGGAAGTGCCTATAGTTTGCTTTTTTCCGCTGTTTGATAGCGTACCCTTTTCCAACCAAGCATAACTTTAAAATCAGTTACAATCAAATTTGTTTCAAACTGGTCCTCACGCCTTTTTATATGGCCCATAAATTGTTTAAACGACCTATCTGGTTGGATTTCTTTAGTCACTAAAGAACCATCTTCTTCGCTGAAATATGATTTTTTGGTTCTATCTTCAATTGTAAGAAGTATTTTATCATTATGATCAATAAAGCCAAGTAAATTAGTACAACTTTTCTCCTTTTTTCGCTTATTCTCAGTAACAAAGATAACATGGGCCAAGTGCTTAATCTCGCGCCAAGTCTTAATTTTTTTTAAGAAAGGCAAAACATAAATCTTCTTCGTAACCCCTTCATTAGTTATACTGCACTTTTTAAACCCTAAGGCAAGTGATGCTATCAACATACCTGAAAACCAAAAGTTACTGTATTGAAAAGTTGGTAACCAACCATTATCTAATCCCATATGAAAAACAGCCAATATGAAAACGGCTATAAACGGAAGGCCTCCTTCAAAAAAAATAGCTTTTTTATTCATTAGGATTTTAGTAATTACAAGATATTAAAAAAACACCATTTTAATAGGGATGCAAAAATGTATTCAGTCACCTGCCTATTTCAAAGGACATGAGCAGCAGAAATAGGCGTGAGAAAACATCTAAGTTATAATTTCATAAATTCGTGTCGTTAAAAACAATAAGATGAAGAAACTTCTTTTTTTAGTATTTGTACTGTCATGTAGCCTTTCCTTTGCTAATGAATCTACATTTGATTACATATTTCTGCAGAGTGGAGCATCGCTTCAAGGGCAAGTAATTAAAATTGGTAAAAACCGCTTCAAAATCAGGATAGATAATAAAAATCATTTTGTCGATAATAAAGATGTTTTAGGAGTTGTTTTTGACCAACAGCTTACCGATAAAGAAAAGCAAGATTTGGGATATTTAGACGGCAAAAGGTTTGCAAAAAATCAAACAGGAAATTTTCTTTTTGGTACCGTTTCTCTAATCACTTTAGGATTTCCAATTGCAATTATATACGTTACCTCAAAACAGGCTCCCCACAGCAACGGAATAACGGATAAGAATGAATTAATTATTGATGACGAACATTATTTAAAAGGATATAAAAGAGGGGCTAAAGCAAAATCTACATTCAAAGCTATCAAAGGAGGCTTGGTTGGCGCAGGCGTTCTGTTTTTAATTGCTGCATATGGATTGTCATTGGTACCATAACAGTTAGTATTTTAATACGGACATTATAATTAGTATTAGAAAATATGCTTAGCGGTAACTTTGGGGTTATACCTACAGCTGAGCAGCTAAAATATCTTTGGGGGTGTAAATATTTAGCCTTGCTGTGCTTTCTGAGCTGATCTCACCAATCATTTTTTGAGCTAAGGTCGAAACGGGTAAGGGTTTTTGCGATTTCAAAAGCCCCAATTGATTAAATACGCTAAGAACCTTTATTCCTATTTTCTCTCCAGTTCTTATTAGTTCAGTTTGTCTAATTAAAAAAGGAGATTGAAAAACATAGGTTTTCTCAAAATCAAGTTTCTTGATTGCCTCTTCCAAGGCGCCTTTCATTTTTGGATAGAAAAAAGAGGAGTTCTCGTTTGAACCAATAGATGAAACCAATGCATAATGTTTGACACCATTTTCGGATGCCATTTTGGCAAATGCATATTGATAGGTGTAGTCTACAAGGTATTGCTGGGATTTACTTCCAGCGTCCTTTAAAGTTGTTCCTAAAGCAGAAAAAAACACATCACCTTGAATAAATGCTTTGTAATCGCTTAATCTTGAGAAATCAATTTGGTGGATGCTTAATTTTTCATGTTTAATATTGGGTTTATTTCTAACAAAAATGGAGACTTTGCTATAGGAGGGGTCTTTTAGTAGAAGTGAAACAATTTCTCGTCCAGTTGCTCCTGTTGCTCCCAGCACTAAAGCGTGTGTATTTTTCATGGTTTCAATATAAGAATTAGCTGTCCTAACCAAAAGAGGGTTAAGAGTTGCTGTTAAAGAGGAAGATATGCCTATGGTCTAGCTTTCTTTATCCTTTTTTCGCCCAAATTTTTGCTTTAATACAATTTTAAAATAAAAGAAATTGTAAATCAAAAAAATGACGCACCCGATAATAAACATCAATTTGTTATTCATAGCTTCTAATTTGAATCTTTTCTTCTTTGTCTAAATGCTATGGCAAAACCCAAGATTGTTATCGGCCAAAGGCCAACATATATTCCTTCAAGTTCATTTCCGGTAAACCAAAGATATATTGAGTATAAGAAACTAAAGAAAGCTAAAAAAAGGGGGTAGTATTTTTCCAAGAATTTCATAGTGTGATTTATTTATAAATATAGTTTTTTATAGTGAATAACTTTAAATGAGAAAATATGTTCTCTGCCTACTTAAGGAATTTAGCAGTAGTAGGACCAAAACAAGAAATGCCATGATATTATTCTTGTAGAATAGTAGCCTTAAAACACGTGTAGTAACAACTCATTTGCTAGACTAGTAACCCATTTCAGGCGGTTGTCGCTAACCAAACCCTTTAAACTTACTACTCATATCTTTCCAACTCCAAAAGAGCTGCTTCCCAGGTATTTATATTTTCTGACAATGTCTCTTTGGCCTTGTTATAATCGTTAAAAAAGGCTGGTGTTAAGCTATCATAAACCGTTGCTATAAGCGCATCTTTTTCCTTTATATCGGCCTCGAGCGATGAAATCTTTCGTTCGACTGAACTGACCTTGTTCTTAAGTTGGCGGTATGCTTTTGATTGCTTGTGATCCGAGGTTTTGGTTTTGGTCTTCTCGCGGAGAGGCTTTGCGACCGTGTCGAGAGATGCCGATCCCTTGTGCGCAAGGTACTGATTGATATCGCCAAGAAAGACATTAACCTGCTTGTTGCTAAAGGCATATACTTTGTCTGCCAAGCCCTGAAGAAACTCGCGATCGTGAGACACCAATATCAGCGTACCTTCATAAGCAGCAAGTGCTTCTTTTAAAACGTTTTTAGACTGGATGTCCAAATGGTTGGTGGGTTCGTCCATTACCAGCACATTAAAGGGCTGTAACATCAGCTTACAAAGTGCCAACCGATTTCGTTCCCCTCCAGAAAGCACCCTAACCTTTTTGTCAACGGCCTCTCCTCTAAATAAAAAAGCCCCCAAATAGTCCCTAACTTTCGATCGGTTTGTTTCGTTTGAACTGGCGATAGCTGCTTCTAAAACTGTTTCCGCCCCATTGAGTTGGTCTGCTTGGTTTTGGGCAAAGTACCCCAACAAAACATTATGACCCAGAGAACAGCTTCCGGTATAGTCCAATTCGCGGACAATGGCCTTGGCCAAGGTACTTTTTCCCTGTCCGTTCTGACCCACAAAGGCAATTTTATCTCCCCGCTCCACGGTCATATTCACGTGCTTGAGCACCTCTTTGGAACCATAAGACTTGCTGAGATCTTCAACATTAATCACCACCTTCCCTGGGCGAACTGCTGTGGGAAAGCGCAGTTTCATTGTTTGGGTTTCTTCAGCATCTACTTCGATGCGTTCAATTTTGTCCAATCTTTTGACCAACGATTGCGCCATACTCGCCTTAGAAGCCTTGGCCCGAAAGCGATCGATCAGTTGTTCGGTTCGTGCAATTTCTTTGGCTTGGTTTTTTTGGGTGGCACGCTGCTGCATGCGTATTTCGTCTCGTAGCACTAAAAACTGCGAATAGGGTTTTTTAAAATCATATAGGCGTTGGGCCGAAATCTCCATGGTTCGGTTGGTAACATTGTCCAAAAACATCTTGTCGTGAGAAACCAACAACAAACCGCCTTTAAACTTTTTCAAAAATCCTTCAAACCACAAAATAGACTCAATATCCAAGTGGTTTGTTGGCTCATCGAGAAGCAATAAATCGTTGTCTTGTAAAAGGAGTTTGGCCAGCTCGATTCGCATCCGCCACCCGCCTGAAAAACGCGAAGTTTGTTGGTCGAGGTCTTCTGTTTTAAACCCCAATCCCAACAATATTTTTTCGGCTTCGCCCTCAAAAGTGTAACCTCCCAATTGTTGAAACTGCTCACTGTACTCACTCACCTTGTGTAAAAGATCGTTATACGCTTCGCTTTCATAATCTGTTCGTGTGGTGAGTTCCTGATTGATTTGCGCAATGCTTTTTTCAAGACTCAATAGTTTTGGGAATGCCGAACGGGCTTCCTGTCGTACTGTACGCCCTACTTCAAAATCGATATCCTGTCGTAGAAACCCAATTTGCAAGGCTTTTTCGGTTGCAACTTGTCCAGAATCTACAGCGAGATCCCCTGCAATTATTTTAAGCAAAGTCGATTTACCCGCCCCATTCTTTCCAATCAGCCCTACCCGATCTCCAGAGCCCAAGCGAAAAGAGAGGTCCTCAAAAAGAGGGGTGCCGCCAAAAAAGAGACTCAGTTTGTGAACATTAAGCATAGGGAGTGTGGGTTACTTTTAGTTTGCCAAAAATAGCAGATTTATTCATCATAAATGAGATAAATGCCGCTTATACTTAACGTCTAAAACCAACAAAGCCCTCATAAATACATTTGCAGGGCTTTTTATGATTTCATTCACAGCTTTGCTGTGCCTCAAAGTGGAGTCTAGGGGAGTGAAATCGAACTGTTTTGGGGAGGACTTGGAATTGATTTAAAATAAAATGTATCCTTATACTAAAGATTAGAATGAACTATATTTTTCTATATTGTTATTTTTAAACCTAATATATGACATTTCAGTCTTTAGGGCTTATTGAAGCCCTACTTAAAGCAGTCCGTTTACAAGGCTATAAAACGCCATCTACAATACAACAAAAAGCTATTCCTCCAATTCTTGAAGGTCTTGATGTACTCGCCTCGGCTCAAACAGGAACAGGGAAAACAGCAGGATTTACTTTGCCAATGCTGCAAATTTTATCTAAAATTTTAGTACCAAATCACCGTCCTGTACGTGCATTGGTGCTTACACCAACTAGAGAATTAGCTGATCAGGT
>QXZR01000054.1:4863-6762 GCA_009886265.1 Flavobacteriaceae bacterium | reverse complement strand
TATATGGTGCAGCCTCTGGTACACTTGGGAATACTATTTTAAAGTGGGAAGAACAAGAAACCGCTAATATTGGAGTGGATTTACGCTTGTTTGATCAAAAACTAATCATCACAGCAGACGCATTCCGCAAAAAAACAAAGGACTTATTGTTGAGCCCACAAGCATCTGCGCTTACAGGTGTTTCGGCACCAGGTGCTGGTGTACCTTTCGTGAACGCAGGTACCGTTCAAAACCAAGGTATTGAAGTTGGGTTAGGCTATTATGGTGCTGCAGGAGATGACTTTGATTACAATGTTAACTTTAATTTTACCACCATTGACAACGAAGTGCTGTCGCTTAACGGAAGAACGACGCCTGTTGTCGGGGAATATGGAGTTGGTATTAGTCAAACGGGTATTACCCGTATGGCACCAGGCTTTGCTCTTGGAAGCTATTATGGCTACAAAACGGATGGCATTTACCAAACGCAAGGCGAATTAGATGCTTTGAATATTGCTTATCGAGCAGCTAATCCTGATGCAGACGCAGATGCGGTTTATCACCCTGATGCTGCACCTGGAGATTTACGTTTTGTAGACACCAATGGAGATGGTAAGATTTCAGATGCTGATAGAACCCATATTGGGGATCCAATTCCAGACGTTGAAATGGGACTAAATTTAGGGTTTACCTATAAAAACTTTGATTTCAATGCCTATGCATTTGCTTCGCTTGGTCATGAGTTAGTACGTGATTACGAACGTAAAGATTTATACGCCAACCGTGGAACCTATATGCTAGAAAGATGGCAAGGTTCTGGAACAAGTAATACTGTTCCCAGAGCTGTTTCAGGAGCTAACATAAATACCGATAAATTTTCGGACTTCCATGTAGAAGATGCTTCGTTCTTGCGATTGCAAAATGTACAGTTGGGATATGATTTTGCGAGTTTGTTAAACGAAAATTCAGGCATTAAAAAGCTTCGCTTATATGTTTCTGGAAACAACTTGTTTACCATTACAGACTATAATGGATATGATCCATCAGCCAATACGGGTGCGCCACTTGGCGGAGGTATTGATAAAGGTTTCTATCCCATAGCTAAAACATATTTATTAGGACTTAACTTAGATTTTTAATCACCATGAAAAAAATAACATATATACTATTGAGTGTTATACTGCTTAGTTCTGTAAGCTGTAGCGACACATTTACTGAAGTTGAGCCTGATGGTTCAAACGCAGACAATTATTTTAATTCAGAGGCAGAGTATAAAAGCGCACTAATTGGTGCTTATGATTTACTTCAAGCAACCTTCTGGAATACGCTTACCAGCGTGGTAGCCTCTGACGATTATGCTGCCGGTGGGGATTGGTTTAACCTTGACCAGCCTACGCTTCAGTATATTGACAAAATGACGGTTAGTCAAGCAGATGAAAATCAGTTACGTGACATTTGGGGGCTGATGTACGCTGGTTTAAATCGTGCAAACTATGTACTTGAAAATAAAGATAAAACCGATTTTGCGGGCAAAGATGAAATCATTGCTGAAGCATATTTTCTTCGCGCTTATTACACCTTTGAGTTGGTTAAGTTTTTCGGAAACGTCCCGCTTAAAACGGAGGAACGTGGCGGAGTAACGCGTATTTCTGACGAACGCATCCTTACAGAAGACGAGTTTTCGATGGTGCGTATTGCGGATATTCCCACTGCATACGGCGTTATTGCAGCCGATTTATTGGAAGCAATTCCAAACCTTCCGGCAACACAAGACAGGCCGTATGAAGCCACTAAAGGTGCTGCGCAAGCCCTTTTGGGGAAAGTCTATTTGTATCATGGCACTTATGATGCAACTAAGTTTGGCGATGCTGCCACGACACTTAATCAAGTCATTTCAAGTGGTGAATACACTTTGACTTC
>QXZR01000054.1:0-4853 GCA_009886265.1 Flavobacteriaceae bacterium | reverse complement strand
ACTAGCGATGAATATGCCAATATGTTTGAAATTGATGGGGAGAACGGCTCAGAAGCTGTTTTTGAAATTCAATACTCAAGTGTAGAAGCAGCAGGTTGGGATAATATTAATGGAAGCAACGGAACCTATTTCCCAAAGTTTAATGGGCCTCGTTCACCATATGACGATCCCGTTTATGATGCTGGTTGGGGATTCTGTTTGCCATCAGTTGAGCTATATGATATGTTCGATGAATCAGATGCAAGACGTGATGTAACGTTCTATGACATAAGAGAAGAACAAGACAGATATTCTATAGGTAGAGACGATACGGGCTTGTTTAACAAGAAATATATGCCGCGCAAAGAACCAAAACGCGCAGGTTCTGATCCATTAAACTACGACAACAACTACCGTGCTATTCGCTATGCTGATGTGCTGCTTATGGCAGCTGAAGCTGAGGCGCAAAGTAGTGGTACTGATGCCGAAAACTACCTCAATCAAGTAAGAGCACGTGCCTATAGCGATAACAGCCAAGATTACACAGCTTCCGAAGGGGCATTATTAGATGCTATCTATACGGAAAGACGCAAAGAATTAGCAGGTGAAGGCCACCGCTTTTTCGATTTAGTCCGCACTAAAAAAGCGGCTGCAGCCATTGAAGGCTTTACTGAAGGAAAAAATGAAGTTTTCCCAATTCCGCTTATAGAATTAGAATTGGCACTTGCCACAGAGCGTTGGGGACAAAATCCAAAATATTAATAAACTACTTAAAAACAGAATAAAATGAAACTATTAAATAAAGGGATTTACATCCTATCATTCCTACTACTAAGCATTCCTTTTGCTTGTACAGAAGAAGAAGACTTCAGCATTATTGCAGGTCTAGACTTTACCGTAGCAACTCTTAACGCCGATGGTACTAAAGCAGGAGTTCTTCCTACTACAGTTCCTGGTGATGGACGTATTGTATATACGGTTGACTTTGGTGATCCAGCTGTAACTGATGACTCTGATGTTTTTCAAACAAGCGGGCCTTTGGTTAGCTATACGTACCCTGCCGAGTCTGTAACATATACTATTACGGTAACTGCAGCCTTAGACGGCAAAGAAGATGTTTCCGTTACGAAAGAGCACACGGTTATATATGCTGTGGAAGAACCTGAAACACCCGCTTCACCAATTGAAGGCACTTGGAAGTTATCTCCAACTGCTGGCGCCTTAGGTGTTGGTCCGAACAAGAATGATGTTAGTTGGTGGTCAAATGGTACAGCCGATGTAGCAACACGAGCTTGTTTGTTTGACGACGAATATGTGTTTAACGCGGACGGTTCTTTTGAAAATGTGTTAGGGTCTGACACTTGGTTAGAGCCATGGCAAGGGACTAATCCCGAGGCTTGTGGAGCACCAGTCTTTCCACATGATGCATCTACAGCGGCAACTTATACATACGATGCAGCTGTTGGAACAATTACATTAAACGGTAAAGGAGCATTCTTAGGGTTGGCAAAGGCTACAAATACAACCCAATTAACAAGTCCAGCAGATGCGCCAGACTCGGTTACATATTTAGCTGAGCTTTCTGCAGATGGGAATACGTTAGAAATAGACATTGACTACGGAAGTGGCTGGTGGTCATTTACGCTAGTTAGAGATGTTCCTCCAGTAGGAGTTGAAGGAACATGGGAGTTATCTCCAACTGCTGGCGCCTTAGGTGTTGGTCCGAACAAGAATGATGTTAGTTGGTGGTCAAATGGTACAGCCGATGTAGCAACACGAGCTTGTTTGTTTGACGACGAATATGTGTTTAACGCGGACGGTTCTTTTGAAAATGTGTTAGGGTCTGACACTTGGTTAGAGCCATGGCAAGGGACTAATCCCGAGGCTTGTGGAGCACCAGTCTTTCCACATGATGCATCTACAGCGGCAACTTATACATACGATGCAGCTGTTGGAACAATTACATTAAACGGTAAAGGAGCATTCTTAGGGTTGGCAAAGGCTACAAATACAACCCAATTAACAAGTCCAGCGGACGCGCCAGACTCGGTTACATATTTAGCTGAGCTTTCTGCAGACGGTAACACTTTAGAAATAGATATTAACTATGGCGACGGCTGGTGGTCATATACACTTGTAAGAAAGTAAATCATAATTCCCTTATCAACTCTAACTATTAGTCAGAGTTGATAAGGGATTTTTAATGGAACAGATTCAAAGGACATTCCGAAAACTAACAACACATGAAAAACACAATTTTAACATTTATCTTCTGCCTTGTGGCTACTTTGAACTTTGCTCAGGTCACCAAGGTTGAAGTAGCAAACTCCAACAACGGCGCCAAGCTGGTAGTCGATGGAAAAGATTTTATGGTCAATGGAATGAATTGGGACTACTTTCCAAGAGGCACCAATTATTCTTTTAGCCTGTGGAATCAGTCAGATGATTTTATTATGGCAGCACTTGATGCTGAAATGGGACTGCTCAAAAACATGGGCGTAAATACCATAAGAACATATACGGGTATTCAACCCAGATGGATTCAATACATCTATGAAAATTATGGGATACATACCATTTTAAACCATTCATTTGGGCGTTATGGCCTTACGATTGATGGCGCTTGGGTTCCCGTTACAGATTACCGAAGTGAAGATGTCCAAGAAATGCTAATGGCTGAAGTAACAGATTTGGCAGAGCAATACAAAAATACGCCTGGATTATTGATGTTCTTGCTCGGAAACGAAAACAATTACGGCTTGTTTTGGGCAGGTGCTGAAACAGAGGATTTTCCAGACGAGGAAGACCAACGTAAAGCCGTTGGAGAAAACCGCGGACGTCCAATGTATAAGCTGATGAACGATGCCGCAAAAGCCATGAAAGCCATTGACGGCTCTCATCCTGTTGCCATTTGTAATGGAGACTTATTGTTCTTAGAAATTATTGCTGAAGAATGTTCAGATGTTGATATCTATGGTACCAATATGTATCGTGGGATTTCATTTGGCGACACCTTTGAACGTGTAAAAAACGAATACGGAAAACCTGTACTCTTTACGGAGTTTGGATCTGATGCGTTTAACGCACTTTCAAATCAAGAAGACCAAAAGGCACAAGCCACATATATGGTTGGACAATGGAAAGAAATTTATGCCAATGCCGCCGGACTAGGCAAAGCAGGTAACTCCATTGGTGGGTGTACCTTCCAGTTTAGTGACGGTTGGTGGAAATACGGACAAACAGATAACTTAGAAGTGCACGACAATAACGCTTCTTGGTCTAATGGTGGCTATCAGTTTGATTACAAACTAGGCCAAAACAACATGAACGAAGAGTGGTTTGGTATCTGTGCCAAAGGTCCTAGTAACGCACGTGGATTATACGACCTATACCCAAGAGCAGCGTATTATGCGCTCAAACAAGCGCATACAGTAAACCCTTACGATGAGGGAGTTGATGCTGCGTTTGTAGAAAGTCATTTTGATAACATCCAACTCATGGATGCTGTATTACGCGCAAGAGCGGATAAAGCAGCGCTGGGTGGCGGCGAAAAAATTCGCTTAAGTAACTTAAGAGCAGAGTTTACATCTTTTAATACGGGCGGTAGTTCAATTTCTACACCCAAAACGCCAGATTCCAATGCGAATGTATATCCAGACCAACAAGGTTTTGATAACATGGAGTCTTATTATGTTGGGGTTGAGGCAAATCCTGCACCCGGAATGCGTGCCGAAGTAAACGTAAACGTGTTGGGGAATATTGCCAATAATCCTATTGACGAAATCTTCTATGAAAATAGAGGTAGAGCACAACGATTTACGACACCAGACGGCGTAACTACTCTAAATGACATGAATCGCGTTCAGGTATATAACGCAGAGTTTGAGTGGAATGCCAAAAATTTTGATCTTCGTGGATTCTATCGTACTGGACACTATCACTGGGCGTATGAAGGTGATATCTTCAACTTGTATCCTGAAGCGAACTACGGTCCTAACTTAGACATTTATAACGGAGAAATTTTAGGTGCTGAGTTAGACGCAAAAGGCGTGTTATCAGGCTTAAAAGTTGCTTTTGGGCCGCAATTGTGGTGGGGCGCTAACCCAGCCATGCTTTTTAAGTACCAAAAAGAAATACATAAATGGACTGTTACAGGGGTGTACCATAGAGACATTATTACGGCTCTTGAATATGACGAAAGTGGTAGACGTATTCTTGATCAAAATCAAGTTACAAGTGGTGTAATACCAGCCTGGCCAACAGAACGTGCTACCATAGCTCTTGAACGCAAGTTTGGAAACTTTGGTATTACCTTAGGAGGTATTTGGGGTGGTAGCCCATTGAATGGAAGTTCGTTCCAAGTAATGGCTAAAAACAATATTGACGCAGTACTTGTTGATAAGGTAAACAGTGAAGATAACTGGGGTGGTAAAGCCAAAATCACCTTCCAAAAAGGAAGATTCAATTGGTATGCACAAGGGTCTTATATGGGCTTAGTTGCTAACGGTGGTGCTGATCAAACCCAAACCTTTACAGGATGGAAATTGAAAGACTCTGGTAGTGGAAACATGACCAATGTACTTTCTGGGTTTACGTACCTAAAAGGTAATCTGCAAATCGCACCAAACTTCCTATACCAAAAACCGCTTGTAGATCCTATGCCAAATAATCCTTTTGGTCCTGGAAGACTACGTAACGTAATTGATGATCCTTTTGCTGTTCGTGGCGGAAATAGAGAAACGTTAGGTGCTGAAATTTTATTCACGCTTGACCCAACTCCTGGAACGTGGATGTATGAATGGAACAACGATATGGTAGAGGATGCTAAGTTTGCCATGAGTGCTGGCTTTGTGTTCAGACATTTGCCAACTACG
>QXZR01000053.1 GCA_009886265.1 Flavobacteriaceae bacterium | reverse complement strand
ACATATCCTAAACCTGCACGAAGTGTTGGTTCAAAATTACCTAAGTCAATAATCTCTCTAGAAGTCAAAGAAGTGCCTAGGTCAAAGCTATAGTATAAATCTTCACCGCCTGATTTGCGATCAATATTGTTAATTGTACCTGCCAGATCAACAGAAAATCCAGAGCCGATGTATCTTGAAATTCCTAGGTATGAGAAGTTTGGGGAAAGGCTTAAGTCTTCTTCGGCAAAGCTTCCCGTTTGGAATAGATCAACAGCGTTTGTACCAACTGTTATGCTCCATGGGTTACTATCATTCTGTGCGTACACCGCTGAAGAAAAAACAGCCAACATAAACATTGTGAATATATAATTTTTCATGTTTGTAGATTAATAATTTATGCGAAAATACTAAACTTCTTTGAAAATAAGGCTGTTTCCGCAGTAAACCAGCAGTTTTTGTTTAACGTTAAGGCCTTGATGTCTTAAACAATTGGCATATTCTTCAAGCTGTTTTGCATGACTCTTATGGTGCTGACCCGTCTTATAATCAAGTAATAAGACGTTTTTCTCTCGAGTAATAACAAACCTGTCGGGGCGCAATAGTTCTCCGTTTGCAGCAAAAAGGGCACGCTCTTTATAGGGGGTGTTGGCAGGGTCAAAAAAAGGAGCCAGTTGCTCGTGAGCTACCATATCTTGTATGCTTTTAAATAATCGGACGTATTGTGTTGTCCCCAACCGCTCTTTTGCGTTCGACTGGATAAGGGCACGCTCCAAATCTTGTGGCACATCTACATATGCCATGACCTCGTGAAGTACGTTGCCGAAAAGCGCTTCCGTTGATTCGACAGACCTTTCTGCAACAACACTTGTGGCTTGGGCTAAATTAAATGTAAACGGAGTTGTCGTCTCATTTAAAACTGTTGTTTTAGGTGCTTGCTTCATCCGTACGCCATATACAACCTCTTGGTCTTCTAACTCGGGAATCGCTTGTGCAAAAATATCAGGAAGGCCTTTGGGTGTAGTTTCTGTATTTCCTTTTTGCGTAATAATATGAAGTTCTTCAATGGGTCTTGTCATCCCTACATAAAGCGTATTAAGGGTGTCCATAAAAGATTGGGCATAATAGGTTTCATAGGTTTGCTTTGCCCCTTCTCCAAGCTTAGATAGGTTTTGAGATATAGGCAACAACATTTCTTTGAAGGGGGTATATGCCCCCTCAGGAAGCGGAAACCATGCCAAGTTGTTGTTCCCCTCAATCCATTTGCTGTCTGAAAATGGTAAAATAACTACTGGAAAAGCCAATCCTTTTGCCTTATGTGTCGTCATAATTTTAACAGCGTTTCTGTTTTCGGGCGGTCGAACAGTCCAGTTATCCTTGTTTAATTCCCAGTGTGAAATAAGCGCTATTGGTGTGCCTTCTCTATTGCCTTGCCATTTTAAGACTTCATCTAAAAAGGCTTGTATGTGTGCTGTTAGGTGTATTGTCAACGAAAGTGCCCATACAGCATATTCCAAAGCAGCATAAATGGGCAATTGGTTAAACGTGCTCAAGTCAAACTTTTGGTTTGACAATGACAAAAGTACTTGTCTTAAAGGATGTTGTATTTGTTGTGTTGTCCATTCAAAAGGGCTGGGCTGTAAAAGGGCAAAATGTTCTAGAACAGCATAGCGGTTTATCTTGCTTTTGGGCGCTACACGTAATTTTACAAGGTTCATTAAAAACTGAACCTCTAGGCTTTGTGCTACGAGCAAAGATTCTGAGGAGGTAATCTGAATTCCTGCTTCTGTTAGTGCTTTAGCAATCTGTACGCCTTGCTTATTTTTTCTGACTAAAACGCAAATGTCTTCGGGACCATAGCCTTGTTCCAAGCAGTCTTTAACACGTGCCAATACTTGGGTCTGGTATGCCGCCGTGCGTTCATCGTTGTTTTTGCCCGCTATGGTTGCAATCGTAACATAGCCGCCTGCTTTGCTATTCGCTTCTTGTTTACACGATTTTGCATAAAGCGCCTGCTGGGAGGGCAAGGGCAAGAACTCAGAAGCTTTTGTGAAAAAATCATTGTTAAACGAAACAATACTGGGAAGGCTCCTAAAGTTTTTTGGCAAGTTTTCGACTTCAGGAGTTATGGTAAAAGGAACCTCTTTATTCACCAAAGCCATAAACTGCTCTGGGTGACCGCCGCGCCATCTGTATATAGATTGCTTTGCGTCGCCTACCAAAACCAAAGAACCCTGACGCTCACTGTCTTCCAGGGCATGTGAAAACAACGGGTGGAGGTTGGCCCACTGTAAGGAAGACGTGTCTTGGAATTCATCTACAAAAAAATGTTGGAAGCGTACACCAAGTCGTTCAAACATAAAGTGGGTGTCCGTATCTTTAATAGCGTCTGAAATCAGTTTGTTAAAAAACCCCAACAGCTGATTGTTTCGTTCATCTTGTAAGGCCGACACTCCCTGACCAATGTGCTGCATAAGCGACAGTGGCACCACATTGCTGCGAAGTAAGTTTAATAAAACCAGCTGTCGCCAATATTGTGTATACGTTTCCAAGAGTGCAGTGACCTGGTCTTTAATGCTGTCAAATGAACCTTGCTCTTGGTCTGTGGCGCTCTTTTTTAAAAACGTGCCTGCTTCAAGGCTTTTGGATAAGGTCGCATTAAGCATTTGTTTGGGCCATTCGCCCTGTGACAAAAGCGTTAACAGCTTAGGTAACGATTCATATGGAAAAAGTGATGTCGAGATTTGTAAGTCCTCAAATGCCAGAAGTATCGCTTTTGACTCCGCTTGAATGGGGGCCAATATCGTTTGGATTTGGGTTTTTAACTTCTGGTTTAAGTCAACAAAAGCTTTGATGGGCACGGCTTCCAAGTCTGCCAGCGACTGCATATGATTTTCGTTTAAATACATTTGAGCAATGGTATTTAACTCCTTGGTAACGTCCCAAGATTTCAAATCATCTGACTTTTGCAATACATAATTGACCAAGACTTGAGTCAGTGCTTTGTCCTCCCCTGCCTTGCTGAGTACTTGCTCCACCACTTCTGCCATAAATGACTTGCCGTCTAAAGCCACTTCAAAACGGGCATTAATGCCTAAGTCGCGAGCAAACGTTCGAATAATCTTGTGTGTTAGCTTGTCTATGGTGGCTACTTGAAGCTGTCCAAAGTGGTGTAAAATATAGCGATAAGCCTTTTTTGATCGCTGGTGTAGCTGGTCGTCAGTTAGGTCGCACAATGCCGCGACTTCCGAAAACATAGTGTCCTCTTTGGGTCGTTTTGCGCTTAAAGCAAAAGAAGCTAACTGTACTAAAATACGGGATTTCATTTCTTGTGCCGCCTTGTTAGTAAAGGTTATGGCAAGCAAACGCCTTACTTGCTCTGGTTGATTACTGTTAAGTAACCGAAAGAGAAAAGAGCGCACGAGGGTATGGGTCTTTCCAGAGCCCGCCGAAGCGTTGTATATAACAAAAGGAGGTGTAGCTGTGGTTGACACGGCAATTGGTCTTTATCAGAACTAAATATAGGAATATATGTGTAACTTTGTGCTAAATAAAATATAGAATATGGCTTTTAAACTTCCTTCTCTTCCATACGCCGCAGATGCGCTGGAACCACACATTGATGCAAAAACAATGGAAATCCACCACGGAAAACACCACAATGGTTATACCGGCAAACTTAATGCTGCTATTGAAGGCACTGTGCTTGAGGGTAAATCAATTGAAGAAATTTTAGGTAATCTTGATATGAGTAACGCTGCCATTCGCAACAATGGCGGAGGTTATTACAATCACTCCTTATTTTGGGAAATCATGGGGCCTGACGCAGGTGAAATGTCATCCGAACTAAGTGATGCGATTAAAGCCGCTTTTGGTTCTTTCGATGCTTTTAAGGATGCTTTTTCAAAAGCAGCAGCAACACAGTTTGGCTCAGGGTGGGCATGGTTGTGTGTGCACAGCGATGGCAAATTAGAGGTGTGTTCAACACCAAACCAAGACAATCCGCTGATGAAAGACGTCAGCTGTGGGGGAACGCCCATACTTGGGTTGGATGTTTGGGAACACGCATATTACCTAAATTACCAAAACAGACGTCCAGATTATATCGAAGCGTTCTTTAAGGTTGTCAATTGGTCTGAAGTGAGCAAACGCTACGCAGTAGGCTAAAAACCAGTGTGTTACAAAACAGAAAAGAGGGCTAAATAGCCCTCTTTTTTTGTATAAAATAAAAAAGGTGGAAAGAATCCACCTTTTTTGCCCCAAATCTTACCATGAA
>QXZR01000052.1:3549-5216 GCA_009886265.1 Flavobacteriaceae bacterium | reverse complement strand
CTCCAATACTTTTCTGTAGTAGTTTACACCATGTTGACCGTAGTGATATTCTACCTTATCCATCATTTGACCAACGTGACCAATTTTTGCCTTTTGCATGCCTATCTGATTCATTAGCGAAAAAGCATCATCTATTTGAGCCATATAATTGCGTGTACTTGCGCTTGTTTCATGGTATGCTTGTAAGGAAACTCCTTTAGACTTGGCATATTGTTGAACTTCTATTAAATCAAAATCTGGCGTAGTTTTGGTGTAGCTTGTTGTTACGGTATCTCCTGGAAACAAGCCCGTAAATCCAGCAGAAGCCCCTTCAATCAACACCTCATCAAAGCCATGTTTTGCTGCAAAATCAATATATTCTTTTCCTCTAGCGTTTGTGGCTCCATGCCTAAAGCCTTCGCCCCATGTCCACTTTCCTACTATCATACCCCACCAAATACCTATGTACTTAGAAGGCTTAATCCACGACACATCGCCCAATTTATTGGGTGGATTACAGTTTAGCGTGAGGTGCGAAGCAATTAAATCACGTGCCGTATCTGTAATTTTGATGGTGCGCCAAGGGGTTTTAAAAGGTATGTCTAGGCGTACTTTGTCACCATTGGACCAAGGGGCCAAATCGCAATGAAGACTCGTTGATTGTCGCCCAGCAATTTGCATAGCAGAATAATTGATTAAATCAGCCTCGTGAATACTTAGGTGTATCCCATTTTTAAACCGCATCGTTAACGGGGTATGGACCGTATCGATCTCGGATATTGGCGTTGAGGTATAAAGCTGTTCATATCGGTTGGGACCATATGCTTTTATCCACCACGATTGCGCATCTTTAGCTATGTTAAACTCGGTTATCTCATCGGAAATAACCACCTTTTCCATATCACCTAATTTTTTTACATGGTATCTAAATGCAATACCATCGTCATAAGCACGCACGATAATATCAAGCTGGTGGTCAACATCTCCTTTGGTTTGAAGTGAAACCGTACAAGCACGGTAATTATTTCTAATCAACTTTTCCTCTCCCCAAGTTTGCTCCCAAGTTTCATCCACATCATCGAAATCAACAGCTACAACCTCAAAATCGTCCAAAAGCGACTGACCGTTTTTAAATTTAAATCCAAGTTGAGACAGTGCAACAACCTTTTTATTGCCGTGATTTACACGATAAAATAATTGACCCTCATCCACTGTCAGTTTTAGTGTGTTTGTCTCGGAAGGAGAAGATATGGTAATATACTCGCCATTATCAGCACAACCGATTATAGAAATGGTAGCTAAAAATACCCAAAAGGCGTTTTGAACAGTTTTAAATTTATAAATAATCATATCAGTTAATTTTTTCGAAGTTGCCGTTCTTGTTTGTGTATTTGTCTTGTGATTTGTAATCTTGTTTGACGCCCCCATACGGAAAGCATGCTGTATTGTCTCTTTCATTTTCAAATATTTCATCAAACTGTTGGACGATTGCTGGATGGTCAGCTGCAATATCTTGGGATTCCGATTCGTCTGTGCTTAGGTCGTATAGTTCAATGTCGCTATCAATACCATAACGGACGGCTTTCCACTTATCCATTCGAGCAGCCTGTCTGAATCCGCCATTTGAAATAATTTGAAACCAACCGCTCAGCTGCAATTCCCAGTTTAAAAATCCATGTTTTTCTTGT
>QXZR01000052.1:0-3539 GCA_009886265.1 Flavobacteriaceae bacterium | reverse complement strand
AAGGCCGAAATATGATCGCTTGTGCTTCCTGCTGCAATTTTGTCTTTCCAATAAACGAGCAATGGAACACGTAAGCCGCCTTCATACAAATCTCGCTTCCCACCTCTAAGGTTGCCATTGCTGTTAAAAAATTCCAAGTCGTGACCATTGCCATCTGCCGCAAAATGAGCCCCATTATCACTCGTATACAACACTATGGTGTTGTCTAATTCACCAGTGGAAGCTAACTTATCCAACAGCCTTCCTACTTGCTGGTCTTGCAAAGTAACTTTAGCTGCTTGTGCCTGTTCCACCTTTGGCCAATCTGTTTTGGCATACGATAAAGTATCGCGAATGGGGCCTTCAAAAGAGTGAGGTGCCCGATAGGACATAAAAAGAAAAAAAGGCTTGTCCTGCTCTCTTTGGTCTAAAAACTCAAATGCAGTATCTGTATAAAAAGCGTCCTTGCAGTCGTGTTCTTTAAAATCATAGGGAATATGGTTTTGATCCCCATTCACCCACAAACCAGGCTTATTGAAATCCCGTTTTCCAAAGCGTGCAGACCACTGCTCTTGCGCTGCAAAATCAAAACCGTGACCAAACGCCCAAGTAGCTGGAGTATCGGGATCGTCAAGGTGCCACTTTCCAACAAAGGCAGTTTGGTAGTTGGCCGCCTTAAACATTTCGCCGAGTGTGAAGGTATCAGCATCAAGATAAACACCTTCCCATTTGTCGTCTCCAAAAAATCCGGCATTTCCGCGAATGGGAACACGGGTTGCACTTTTGCCCGTTAGCAACACAGCCCTTGATGGAGAGCAAACGGAATTTCCGGCATAAAAGTCAGTAAACCTCATACTCTTTGCCGCAAGTGCGTCCAAGTGAGGGGTTTGGATTACTTGTTGCCCATAAGCACCTAATTCGTGATGACCCAAATCATCTGCCAACAATAAAACAATGTTGGGACGCTTTGTTGTTTCGCGCTGACACGCAGCGGCCAACACTAGGAGCAGTATTGACAGAAAACAGAAATTGATTTTGTGGATGTTCATCATGCGAATTTTAACATTACTTCATGCTTCTAAAAGACGAGGCAGGCAGTCCTTCTTTGTTAAATAAATTAATTTCGAAATAATTTTCCCATCCCAATCTCACTCCCTTTGGCTGCTGAACTTTATTGGACCAAACCATTACTTCTTTTCCGACAATTCTGGCCTTGGCAGGGTAATACTTTCCATCCGCGCCAGCAATTTCAAAATGTTTAATTGTGTTATCTGGACAATAGAGCCCCGAACCAGCGTGGTCAAAAGAAACCAAAGCCCTGCCCTTATTGAAACGCACAGACTTATAGATTGGACCAGAGTGTACCAAATCAGTATAGCCGTAATCTTTGTTCAAAGCCCAAAGTGCCAAACGGTCTCCCACTTCTTTTTTCTTTGGCGGGTGTATCAATTTGTCATCGCCAACATCTGTTGTTATGGCCATTCCAACATTTGATTTTGCAAGTGTGAGCATTTGACTCTCTCTCAATTCGGCTGAGGTCATCCTTTCTGCTGCATCTGTACGCAATCCATAGCCCGCAAAAGGGGCAATCTGAACGTAATAGAAAGGTAAGGCTTCGTTCTTCCATTGAGCACGCCAGCTATCAATTACAGCAGGAAAAAGGGTTTTATATTCTTCTGCCCTTCCTTGATTGGACTCCCCTTGATACCAAATAAATCCTTTTAATGTATATGGTACCAATGGCGCAATCATACCATTATTAAGTGTGGTAGGTGAATTGGATTGATGCGGCATTCTATCTGGTGAAGCAAGTGCAATTTCCTCATCACCACTTTCAAGTATATAAAAATCTCCGCCCGTGAGATAGCAAACCATATTTAATTTCCAATCCTCATTTAGGGCTATTATTTTTTTGTCTCCGACGTAAATACCTCTATTTCGATCTACATTTAAACCGCCTTCACCCCAAACATCAATAAAGCGAATGGCTATGGTATTTTGTCCTTTTTTGAGCACATCGCTACTGAAGGTATATCGATTGGAGGCGACACCCCAATACTCTTTTCTACCAATCATTTCACCATTAATAAAAATCGTGTACAAGTCATCTGTCTCGCCCAAATCAAAGACCAAGTCGCCTTCTGGTAGGCTATCTATGTTTAGCTGTTGTCTAATCCAACCGATTCCATTAAAATCATCTTTCTCGAAAGCTTCTCCAATACTAGTAACAGCTGCGTCTTGCCAGGCGTCGTCATTATAATCGCTAGACAGAAATTCCAAATGGGTTTTATCAACCCATTTAAAATTGTCTACTTCAATCAGGCTATCCCATTTAACTGAAGTGTGCTTGGCCACCCATTTGTTGTAAGGTGTATTAGGGTCATTTGCAATTTCTAATCGTTTTGAGGTGTTTTCAAAACCTTTTATTTTTTCAATTAAATCCAACCTAACCCAACTTTCAGCAGGACTGCCTCCCCAACTGGAATGAATCAAACCAATAGGAACGTTCAACTCTTGGTACAATTTTTTTCCGAAATAATAGGCGACAGCCGAAAACTCCCCAAGCGTTTCTGGCGTACATACAGCCCAGTTGCCTTCTATATTTTCCTGTGGCTCAAATGCAATAGTTCTTTTGACGGTAAACATTCTTATCTCAGGATAGTTGGCGTTGGCAATCTCCTCCTCAGCACCTTCAACCAACTCATGAACTTTGGCGTACCTAAAACCTTTCATGGGCATTTCCATATTGGATTGTCCTGAGGCTAACCATACTTCACCCATAAGGACATCCTCGATCTTAATGGTGTTTTTTTTGGACTTTACAGTTACTGTATGTGATTTGTTATCGGCTTTTGGCGTATTGAGTTGTACCATCCAGTTCCCTGTTTCGTCGGCAACCGTAGTGGCCTGCGCTCCCCAACTGCTGTGTAGGCTTACTTTTACTCCTTTTGTTGCTTGTCCCCAAAAGCTAACCAAAGTGTCTTGCTGCAACACCATATGGTCATTAAAAAGATTGTTTAAGCTTAATTCCGTAGGGCTGTTGGTCTGACATCCAATCAGAAACAATACCATTAGTAGCGTTACTTTTTTCATTGTGGTCATTTTAAGCAATTATTTAACTGGAGGTAACTTTGGTCTTTTGTGTGAATACATCACATCATGATATTCAATCCTTGTCTGTGGATATATAACTTCTGTTATTGCGCCGTTATAAATTTTATGAATAACAGCTTTGTAACCTATTCTGTGCGCAATAATTTCTAGTGTGTCGTTGGGTATATTGCTGATAGGTTGTTTATAATGCATCCATCCATAGTGAGGATTTTTCTCACTAGCGTATCTGAATCCCAACCTTGAACCTGGCGTAATGGCTTCTACCGTTACATCGAGATCATTAATTTTAATAACAGGTGCTTTGGTTTGCCTTACTTTCCTGTTTGGATAAAATGAGGCTATCATTTCTTTTTCATCTATTAACCCTTTATCGTCTATTTTTTTCATCCATCGGACACATTCTTGTCTCATGGCAATCAAAATATCTTTGTATTGTGGATCTTCGG
>QXZR01000051.1 GCA_009886265.1 Flavobacteriaceae bacterium | reverse complement strand
TTGGAATGCCTCGGTCTATCATGCTAAAACCAACCCGTGTTTGGGCGGTACCTTCCGCTTTGTCTTTTTTGATGTGCGCATCACCCACAAAAGATTTGCTGAAATCCGTGCACCACGCCAGCCGTGCCGCAATGGGTGAGGTAGTATCGCTTAATTCGTGTCCGTATAGGCAGTAGCCCATTTCAAGGCGCAAGGTGTCTCTTGCTGCCAAGCCAATGGGTTGCATGTCAAAGGCTGCACCTTCGCTCAGCAGCGCTTCCCAAACTGTTGTGGCATGGGCAACGGGTACGTAAAGCTCCACACCGCCTGCTCCAGTATAGCCCGTGGTGGCCACATAAACATGCGCAGCAGCTACCGTTGTTTCCACTACAGAAAAGCTTTTTAGTGTGGCCGTATCCATAGGCGTGAGTCGCTTCATCAAGGCGTGTGCTTTGGGGCCTTGGATAGCTAATAGGGCATAGGCATCCGATTTGTTTTCTAGGGTTGCACCAAAGTCTTTGTTCTGTGCTGTTAGCCAATCCCAATCCTTAGCCAGATTGCTGGCGTTTACGACCAACATGTATTTTTCCTCTCCCAATCGATATACCAACAAGTCGTCAACCACACCGCCGTTAGTGTTGGGCATATATGCGTATTGTGCATCGCCTATGCCAAGTGCTGCAACATTGTTGCTGGTGGTATGTTGTAATAAGGCTTTGGCTGCATGGCCACTAACCATAAATTCTCCCATATGGGAAACGTCAAAAACCCCTACATGTTCACGCACACACAGATGCTCGGCTTTTACCCCCTGATAGGTAAGCGGCATTTCAAAGCCTGCAAAAGGGCCCGTTTTGGCGCCTAAGTCGATGTGATGCTGATGTAAGGACAATTGCTTCATACCCTCAAAAGTAGCACAGTTTTAGCTATTTTAGCTAAAAAGAAGCTTATGTTACGCTCCATTTTATTCACAATAGTTGCTGTTTTTAGTCTACATGCACAAGAAGTGCCAAACGATTATCTAACGCCTGCCTTCCACGAAGGACGTCGTCAAGCGGTTCGTGCGCAAATGCCTCCCAATAGTGTGGCTGTATTTTTTGCCAATCCCGTGCGCAATCGCGCCAACGATGTGGACTTCCACTATCACCAAGCCCCCAATTTCTATTACCTCACCGGATTAAAAGAACCCCATGCCGTGCTGCTGATATATAAAGAGGCACAAGTTGTGGACGGTGTTACTATGGATGATGTGTTATTTGTGCAAGAACGCGATCCATTGAGAGAGCAATGGGATGGTTACCGTTTGGGTATAGCAGGCGCCAAAGAAAAATTAGGTTTTCCCAATGTGTTTTTTAATACGCAATTCACCGACTTTAAAACTGATTTTAATCGCTTTGACCAAGTACTCTTTTTTGACTTCAACAACGATGTACGTGACGACGTTAGAAATAATGCAGACCTTTTTTCACTTATCAATAGCTTTAAGGAAAAAGCGAATTTTCCGCTAGATTTTAATGTAGAAAAAACCTCTTTATACCGCTATATCACCACCTCTGACGCCAAGAGCTCTGCCAATGTTGCCCAAGTGCTGTCGCGTTCGCTGCGCACCAACAAAGACTTGGCAAAGGACGCGCTGCTTAGTGCTTACCAAAGCGCCATAAACGAGCGTCAACGCGCAGAGCTAAAGCAACAGATGTCTGCCCAACTCACCAACCTCAACGCCCAAACCCTTCCCATGATTATGGACGGCTTGCGCGAGATTAAATTGCCCGAAGAAGTGGAATTGCTAAAGAAAGCGATTTACATATCAGCGGTAGGTCAAGTGGAAGTTATGAAAGCCATGCATCCAGATATGTCGGAGCGTGAAATACAGGGAATCCATGAATTTGTTTTTAAAAAATACGGTGCTGAGTATGAAGGTTACCCCTCCATTGTGGGTGGTGGTCATAACGGCTGTGTGCTTCATTATATTACCAATGACAAACCTACTGTTGGTAGCGATTTGGTCTTGATGGATTTGGGTGCTGAATACCACAACTACACCGCCGATGTTACCCGCACCATCCCTGCAAATGGCACTTTTTCAGCAGAGCAACGCGCCATTTACGATATTGTCTACGAAGCCCAAGAAGCCGGAATAGCGGCATCAGTTGTAGGTGCAGGGATGCGTGCACCGCATTATGCAGCAGTTGAAGTGATTGTCAGTGGATTAAAAGCATTAGGTATTATTCAAGATGCTTCGGAAGTGCGTAAGTATTTCCCGCATGGTACTTCTCATTACCTTGGTTTGGATGTGCACGATGCGGGTACCTATAGTCCCTTTCAACACAATACGCTCATCACGGTTGAGCCAGGAATTTACATTCCTGAGAACAGCCCTTGTGATCCCAAATGGTGGGGGATAGCAGTTCGTATAGAAGACGATATCTTAATTACCAATGACGGCCCCATAAACTTGTCTGCTTATGCGCCGCGAACTGCCGATGGCATTGAAGCCATGATGCGTGAGCCCAGTGTATTGGATGCTTTCGTACTTCCCGAATTAGACAGCTTGGGACAATAGGTAGTCTTTGAAGGCGTCATAGCCACTCAACGAAGTCTTCTCAGGTGTTTTGTCGAGAATGTGTTGAATCTGCGTGGGAATTTCTAGGGTTAGCCCCAGTGTTTCTTCTACCGTATCACGGAATTTAATGGGATGTGCTGTTTCCAAGAATACCCCGTAATGATCTGGATTGTTTGCTAAAAAGTGCTGTAAACCCAAATAGCCAACAGCTCCGTGTGGATCGGCAACGTAATTGTGCTTTTGATGCAGCTCAGCCAGTGCTAACTTTGTTTCGACATCGTTATAGGCATAAGAAGAAAAGTCTTGTTTTAGCGCATCAAAATCATTTCCGTAAAGAGACTGAATACGAATAAAATTAGATGGATTTCCCACGTCCATAGCATTTGAAATGGTTTGCTTAGACGGGTTGGGTTGGTAGTCTTGTGTTTGCAAATAGCGTGGTACTGTATCGTTGCTATTGGTACTTGCAATAAAATGGCTAATCGGCAAGCCTAACCTTTTGGCTACGATACCTGCACAGATGTTTCCAAAGTTTCCACTGGGAACCGAGAAAGCTAATTTTTTGTCAATACCCATACGCTGAAACTGCTGATAGGCAAAGAAAAAGTATAGTGATTGTGGCAACCAACGGGCTACGTTAATCGAATTGGCAGAAGTAAGGTTTAATTTTCCTTTTAAGTCCTCGTCTATAAACGCCGACTTGACCATTTCTTGGCAGTCGTCAAAAACACCATCTACTTCAACAGCCTTGATGTTATTGCCATTGGTGGTGAGTTGTAGTTCTTGGATGTGGCTGACCTTTCCCTTGGGATAAAGGATGATGACTTCAGTTCCTTCAATGCCTAAAAAACCTGAAGCTACTGCGCCCCCCGTATCGCCAGAAGTAGCCACCAAAACGGTTACTTTCTTGGGGCTTTGTTCGTTGAAATAACCAATACAGCGTGCCATAAAGCGTGCGCCTACATCTTTAAATGCCATGGTAGGTCCGTGAAAGAGTTCTAGGGTGGCTGTATTGTCATTGATTTTATTCACTGGAAAATCAAAGCAAAGTGTATCAGTAACAATTTTTTCCAACCGCACTTCTGGAATGGTGCCTCCCACAAAGGGGCGCATCACTTCAACGCCAATCTCCACCATGGATTTAGTGGCGATATCCGCTAGAAAGCTTTCGTCTAACCTCGGCGTGCTTTCAGGGAAATACAAACCCCTGTCGGGGGCAAGTCCTCGAATTACCGCTTCTGAAAAGCTGGCGGTGTTGTTGTTGTCGGTTAGGCTGTAGTATTTCATGTGAGGAGATCTTCAATAAAACTAACCCCTGTTTTTTTAACGGGACTGACGTGAATGTCAAAAGGAATATTTGTTTCTTCTAAAACAGACTGCATGGCTTGCGCAACCTTATTGGCTGTGCTCATGCCTCTAGATAGGGCAAACACTGAAGGACCGGAACCTGATATGCCTGAACCCAGTGCACCACCTTCTTTACAAGCTGCTTTTAATTCTTTGAAATAGGGGATTAGTATAGATCTAGCTGGCTCAACGATACCGTCAACCAAAGACCTGCTCAAGAGGTCATAATCCTCTTCATATAGGCTAGAAACCAACGCGCCTACATTTCCCCATTGACTGATGGCCTTTTCTAGCGTCACACGTTTTTTGAGTACGGCACGTGCGTCAGCTGTTTTGACTTCGATTTTGGGATGTATCACCGTTGCGACAAGCTCTAGTGGCGTTGGTAATGCGCAGATGTCCAATGGATTGGTGTCGCGAACCAAAGTAAAACCTCCTAAGAGTGCTGGTGCCACATTGTCGGCATGGGCACTTCCGCAAGCCAGGCGTTCTCCTTCCATAGCAAAAGGAATCAATTCTTTATTGGTAAACGGATTGCCGAGCAAGTAATTTATACCCGCTACTGTACCTGCAGCACTAGCAGCAGAACTTCCTATACCACTACCAGGTTTGATGTTTTTTTCTATTCGAATTTCAAAGCCCAGTTGTGGATTATACGCTTCTAGCATGGCCAAACCTGCAACACCTGCAACATTTTTCTCTGCTTCAAGTGGTAAATCTTGCCCTTTAATGGATGTGATGTGTATGCCCGCCTTTTCACTGCGACGTATTTCCATAAGGTCTCCAATGTTTTCGAGACAGAGTCCCAAAACATCAAAGCCACAAGAAATATTGGCTATACTGGCTGGCGCAAATAGTTTAACGCCTTTTACATCAACTTTTTCCAATTCTAATAATATCTGCAAATATTCCAGAAGCGGTTACATCAGCACCTGCACCTGCACCTTTGACAATCAAAGGTTGTTGTGCATATCTGTCTGTGTAGAACAACACAATGTTGTCACTGCCCTCAAGGTTATAAAAATCATGCCCTTGGGGGATATGTTTTAATCCTACCGTTGCTTTGCCGTCTTCAAATGTAGCAACGTACTTAAGGCGTGCGTTTTCATTCGCTGCAGTTTGGTAAAGGGCATCAAAATGTGACTTGTGCTCGTCCAAACTTGTTAAAAAGGCTTCGTTGCTGTCTGTATCCAAACAAGCCTGCGGCAAGAATGAATTATTTTCAATGTCGGCAAGCTCCATGGCAAAACCACTCTCTCTTGCCAAAATCAATATCTTTCTTGCTACATCAATACCGCTTAAATCAATTTTAGGATCTGGTTCTGTGTAACCTTCTTGCATGGCTTGCTCAACAACTTCACGGAATGATGTATTTTCATTGAACGAGTTGAAAACAAAATTCAAACTACCCGATAATACGGCCTGAATGCTGTGCACTTGATCGCCCGATGCAATGAGGTGATTTAGTGTGTCAATGATGGGTAGTCCAGCACCGACATTGGTTTCAAATAAGAAAGGTGCGTTGTATTTACGTGATAATTTTTTGAGGTTTTGGTAGTTGACCAACTCATCGGCACAGGCAATCTTATTACAGGTTACTACGCCAATGTTATTCTTTAAATAATGCGCATAGGTTCCCGCAATGATGGGATTAGCCGTGTTGTCTACAAATATGGCATTACGCATGTTTAGTGCTTTGGTTTTTTCAAAAAATAAATCCTTATCTGCTTTTTCGCCTGCATCCAGTTTGCTACTCCAATTGTCTAGGTCTATTCCCGCCGGATCAAAGACCATTTTACGTGAATTGGAAATACCAATTACACTCAAATTGAGTTTGAAATGTTCTTTGAGAAAGTCACGTTGTTGGTTCACTTGTTCCAGAAACTTACTTCCCACATTACCAATTCCAGTAACAAAGAGGTGTAGTTTTTTAATTTGCGCTTCAAAGAATGCTTCGTGAAGTGTGTTTAAGGCTTTCTTAATGTCTTTGCTGTCTATGACCGCAGTGATGTTTTTTTCTGAAGCTCCTTGTGCAATGGCTTTAACATTGACATTGTTATTCCCCAACGCACGGAACATACGCCCGCTAATACCTTGGTGGTTTTTCATGTTTTCACCAACAAGTGCAATGATGGACAATGCTTTTTCAACACGTATGGGGTTGATTTTTTTGGTCTCTATATCTAGTGCAAAGGCTTCGTCGATGGTTTCTTGTGCAAAATCGGCTTCTGCCGCATCTATACCCAAACAAATAGAGTGTTCTGAAGATGCTTGTGTAATCATGACCACGTTTATGTGATGTTGCGCCAATACCGTTAACAGTTTTTGTGAATATCCTGGAACGCCAATCATGCCGCTACCTTCCAGGGTAAGCAATGCAATGTCATTGATGTGACTGATTCCTCTAACCACCGTTTCTGCTTCGGTAGTGTTAGTAATAAGCGTACCCATGTCACTAGGCTCAAAAGTATTTTTGATATACACTGGAATGTTTTTTTCAATGATGGGTTGAAGTGTAGGAGGATAAATAACCTTAGCGCCAAAGTGAGAAAGCTCCATGGCTTCCTGATAAGATATCTCCGGAATGGACTTGGCTTGTTTTACCAATGCGGGGTGTGCAGTGTACATACCACTTACGTCTGTCCAGATTTCTAAAAATTCAGCCTCAAGTGCACATGCCGTTATAGATGCCGTTAGGTCAGAACCACCACGTCCAAGTGTGGTCACGATGCCTTCTGCGTTTTTGGAAACAAAACCTGGTAGAATTACTACTTGGTTTTTATTGCTTTTGAAAAATGCACGGAGGTTTGCGTTGGTAATTTTATAATCGACTAGCGTTCTGCCTAGCGATTGAAAGGTCACAATAAGATCTTGTGCATTCTTTGCAATTGCATCTATGCCCTTTGCTTTGGCAGCTTCTGCTATTATTTTATGCGATAGAATTTCACCAAAGCTCAAGAGGGTGTCTCGTGTTTTTGGCGAAAGCTCACGTATCATAAACGTGCCTTCTAGAATGGTCTCGAGTTTGTTGATGATTTGTTTGGTAGTACTGAGAATAGCACTTCTTTTTGATACAGGAATAAGGGCTTGCACCATCATAACATGGCGCTCCTCAACCTGTTTTAAACGATCTGCATAGGAGGCTTCGCCATCAGCGGCCAGCTTTCCTAGTGCGTGCAGCTCGTCTGTAATTCCGCCCAAGGCTGAAACCACAACTGCCATAGGTTTCTTTTGCTGTGATAAAACAGCAAGAACCTGCTCAACTTCATTAGCACCAGCTACTGAAGATCCACCAAACTTTAAAACTATCATTTTCAAGTGTTAAAAAAACGATACAAAAGTAACCGTTTTATCTCCAAAATAATGCGCTGAACACTATTTTTGTTGTTATTCGTTTGCAATACATGTATTATCTGAAATATATTTAGTTGATTGTAAAGTTTAACAAGGCATAATTTTCACTAATTTTATTTAAAAATTGAGCATCATTAAAACGCCCACAACATCAGCATCTTTAACCGCAAGGGGATTTGTAGATGCACCTATTCCAGACAACATTTCATTGGTTGAAGAAATCAAGCGCTTGAAAGCAGCTAAGAATGCCGTGTTATTGGCACATTACTATCAAGAAGACGCCATTCAGGATTTGGCTGATTATCTTGGAGATAGCCTGTATCTAGCAAAAGCAGCAGCTGAAGTATCCTCCGAAATTATTGTCTTTGCAGGTGTGCATTTTATGGCTGAAACAGCTAAAATCATCAATCCAACTAAAAAAGTTTTATTACCAGATTTAAATGCGGGTTGTTCGTTGGCAGACTCCTGTCCGCCAGATGCATTTGCCGCTTTTAAGGCCAAGCATCCTGAAGCTATAGTCGTTACCTACATCAATTGCTCTGCAGAAATCAAAGCGTTGAGCGATATTGTTTGTACCTCTAGCAATGCTGTCCGTATTATTGAGAGTATACCCAAAGACCAAACCATCATTTTTGCGCCTGATAAAAATCTAGGCCGGTATCTAATCAAGGAAACGGGTCGTGACATGATACTTTGGGATGGTTCCTGCATTGTGCACGAAGCCTTTTCGTTTGACAAGATTGTTGCTTTGGCACAGCACTACCCCAAGGCCAAATTTATTGCGCATCCCGAAAGCGAATCACAAGTATTGGATATTGCACACTATATCGGCAGTACTTCTGGATTGCTAAACTTTGTACAAGAGGATAATGCAGATACCTACATTGTGGCTACGGAAGCGGGTATTTTACACGAAATGAAAAAACGTGCGTCTCAAAAAACTTTTATTCCGGCACCCGTTTCTGACGATACGTGTGCTTGCAGTGAATGTGGTTTTATGAAGCTTAATACACTCGAAAAACTTTATTTGTGCCTAAAGCACGAGCTACCCGAAATTAATCTAGACCCTTCTTTGATGGCTGCTGCAAAAGCACCCATTGATAGGATGTTAGCTTTGTCATAATATGCATGCAGACGTATTGGTTATTGGAACGGGTATTGCAGGATTGAGTTATGCAGTCCGCTTGGCAAATCAATGTCCAGACAAAAAAATCATCATGATATCCAAGCGTGATTTGCTGGAGAGCAACACCAAATACGCGCAAGGGGGTATCGCCGTAGTTTCCAATTTTATTAATGACTCTTATGCCGATCACGTTGAAGACACATTGCGTGCTAGTGATTACACATCAGACCCCAAGGTTGTAGATTTTGTTGTTCGTGAAGGACCTTTACGGGTACAAGAATTGATGGATTGGGGCGCTGATTTTGATAAAAGTGGGGCGTCGCTTCATCTTGGAAAAGAAGGAGGGCACTCGGCCAAGCGCATAGTGCATCACAAAGATCAATCAGGTTTGCACATTCAAAATGCACTGATTGCAAAAGCTAGAGCCCATGACAATATTCAATTTTTCGAAAACTACTCATTGGTCGATTTGATTACCGATCACCACCTTCAGGGAGAAAAGCACGGACGTTGTTATGGTGCTTATGTGATTTCTATTAAGGACGAGGAGATTATCAAAATCACTTCTCAATTGACGGTATTGTCTACAGGTGGTGCTGGGCAGGTATATGCGCATACGACCAATCCAAATGCAGCAACGGGCGATGGCCTAGGAGCAGCCTATCGTGCAAAAGTTCAGGTTGAAAACTTGCATTTTGTTCAATTTCATCCCACCGCTTTATATCCAAAAGTAGACGGCAATACCTTTCTGATTTCTGAAGCAATTCGTGGCGCAGGTGCTATTCTCCGCAATGAAAAAGGAGAAGCTTTTATGCACAAATACGATACACAACTGGATTTGGCACCTAGAGATGTGGTGTCGCGCGCCATTAATGCTGAAATGAAAAAACACAATACGTCGCACGTTTACCTCGACGCGACCAAGATTGACCAAATAATATTAGCGCAGGAGTTTCCAACCATCATGTCTACTTGTATGAAACTGGGTATTGACATCAGCAAATCCTTTATTCCTGTGTTGCCAGCAGCACATTATTTCTGTGGGGGTATAGACGTAGATGAAAATGGCCAGAGCAGCTTATCGGCACTATATGCCATAGGGGAGTGCAGTCATACCGGATTGCACGGAGCCAACCGTTTGGCCTCAAACTCACTATTGGAAGCCCTGGTATATGCTGCACGTGCCGCCGAACATGCTGCCGAAGCCCTGCGAAAAAACATATTGCCTGCATCTTTTTTTGATGGTGTTCCCGATTGGTTGGGTACAGAAGATGTATCAAACGAGCGGATCGCACAAATCAGCTTGTTACGGTCGGATTTGCAACAAATCATGAGTGCGCATGTGGGTATTATCAAATCTGGTGATAGCCTGGGACTGGCAGAAAAAGCACTTCAGGACGTATATGCATCTACCGCAGCGCTTTATCAAAAAAATAAATTAACCCCACAGCTTACAACGTTGCGTAACCTTGTGAGTGTCGCGTATCTTATGGTCAAACAATCTCAACAACATCCCGAAAATAAGGGGGTTTATTACAATCAAGATTATGTCTAATTCCTTTATCTCAACATATCAAAACGAATTGATTGCCTGCGTTGATAATGCGGTTATTGAGGATTTGGGTAAACAGGGCGACCATACCTCAAAAGCTGTTTTTCCAAAGGATCTTACTTCTAAAGCACAACTGATTGCAAAAGACGATGGTGTTTTGGCAGGAGTTGCTTTTTGTGAGTTTGTGTTGCAACGCCATGGGCAAGGGGTAAGTCTTAACCCAGTGGTTGGGGATGGCGCTAAGTTTTCAAAAGGCGAGGTGCTGTTTTATCTCGAAGGAGACGCACAAACCATACTCAGCCTAGAACGACTTATGCTCAACGCATTGCAACGCATGAGCGGCATTGCAAGCATGACACACCAGATTCAAGAGCGTATTGGACATACAAACTGTAAGGTTTTAGATACAAGGAAAACTACACCAAACTTTAGAATTGCTGAAAAATGGGCCGTAGCCATTGGCGGAGGCGTGAATCACCGAATGGGTCTTTATGATGCCATTATGCTAAAAGACAATCACATTGATTTTTGCGGCGGTTTGAACATAGCGCTTGTTAAAACAAAAGCTTATGTGGATGCTTTGGATAAGCCAGTTCCTGTTATAGTGGAGACACGCAATCTCCAAGAAGTTGATTTTTGCTTGCAAAACTCTTGGATTAGTCGCATACTTTTGGATAATATGGCGCCTAAGGACTTGGCATTGGCGGTTTCGCATATCAATGGGAATATTCCTACCGAAGCTTCTGGAAATATTGATTTAGAAAATGTAGCAGCGTATGCCGAAACAGGAGTGGACTATGTTTCTTTGGGTGCCATAACGCATTCAGCGTCTATAGTAGACCTGAGCTTGCGTGCTGTTTAGCAGCAAATTAAATTAATAAATAATATCTAAGACTCTTTCGTTGTCTTTTTATTGTCTACAGAAAGCTTTAGTTCATCGCTTTTTCCATCCCAATCAAAAGTTACTTTAGCGCCATTGGCGAGAGATTTGTTTATTATCTCCCCGGCCATAGCATCTTCGACATAACGCTGAATGGCTCGTGCAAGTGGTCTTGCACCATACTGTTTATCATAACCTTTATCAATCAAGAATGTAACGGCTTTTTTACTGAGTGATAAGCTGTAACCAAGTTCTTTAACCCTGTTCTGTAACGCACCAAGTTCGAGCTGAATGATTTTTGCAAGGTGGTCCTTATCTAGGTTGTTGAAAATAACCACATCATCAATTCGGTTTAAAAATTCAGGAGAGAATTTCTTTTTGAGCGCATTTTGAATAACGCCCTGTATGTTTTTGTCTTCCTGTGATTTTTGCGCAGCAGTACCAAACCCAACACCAAGACCAAAGTCTTTTACTTGTCTAGCACCAACATTTGAAGTCATGATGATGATGGTGTTTTTGAAATCTACACGTCTGCCAAGTGAGTCGGTTAAATAGCCATCATCCAATACTTGGAGTAGCATATTAAAGACATCTGGGTGCGCTTTTTCAATTTCATCTAAAAGGACAACTGAATAAGGTTTTCTTCTTACTTTTTCACTTAATTGACCACCTTCTTCGTAACCCACGTATCCTGGAGGTGCACCAATGAGTCTTGAAATAGAAAACTTTTCCATGTATTCACTCATGTCTATTCGGATGAGTGAAGCTTCGCTTTCAAAAAGTTCTGATGCGAGCACTTTGGCAAGTTGCGTTTTACCAACACCAGTTTGCCCTAGGAATATAAAGGAGCCAATGGGTTTGTTTGGGTTTTTTAACCCTGCTCTGTTGCGTTGAATGGCCTTGGCTACTTTCGCCACGGCATTCTCTTGTCCAATGACTTTCCCCTGAATGAGTTCCTCAAGTTTTGCAAGTCGATCACTTTCACCGTCAGAAACACGTTGCACTGGAATGCCTGTCATCATGGCAACCACATCTGCAATGTGGTTTTCAGTAACGGTTTCCCTGTTCTGACGCTGTTCTTCTTGCCAGTCCTCTTGTGCCAATAATAATTCCTTTTCTAATTTCTTTTCATCGTCGCGAAGCTTGGCGGCTTCTTCGTATTTCTGGCGTTTTACAACGCTATTTTTTTGCTCACGTACTTGCTCAAGCTCATTTTCGATTTCAACGACTTTTTCAGGCACTTCCATATTGGTGATGTGTACTCTTGATCCTGCTTCGTCAAGGGCGTCTATTGCCTTGTCCGGTAGAAAACGATCGGTTATATACCTGTCTGAAAGTTTCACACAAGCTTCGATAGCCTCATCTGTGTAGTTCACATTGTGATGCGCTTCGTACTTGTCTTTGATGTTTTGCAATATTTCGATGGTTTCATCTACGGAGGTTGGTTCCACTACTACTTTCTGGAATCGACGCTCTAATGCACCATCTTTTTCAATGTTTTGACGGTATTCGTCAAGAGTTGTTGCGCCAATGCATTGAATTTCACCTCTAGCAAGTGCTGGCTTAAACATATTGGAAGCATCTAGGCTACCAGTAGCACCACCTGCACCAACAATGGTGTGAATTTCATCAATAAACAAAATAATGTTGGCGTTTTTTTCCAACTCATTCATAACCGCTTTGAGGCGCTCTTCAAACTGTCCTCTGTACTTGGTGCCTGCAACAAGCGAAGCTAAGTCTAGCGTTACCACACGTTTGTTGTAGAGCACTCTTGACACTTTCTTCTGAATGATGCGTAGTGCCAGTCCTTCTGCAATAGCAGATTTACCCACACCAGGCTCGCCTATGAGTAGGGGATTGTTTTTCTTACGGCGGCTCAAAATTTGTGAAACACGCTCAATTTCTTTTTCCCGACCAATAACGGGGTCCATATTACCATCAATAGCGACTTTGGTTAAGTCTCTGCCAAAGTTGTCAAGTACTGGCGTACTGGATTTTTTTGATTTTTTATCATCTGTTGATGAAGAAAAGGCAGCCCCTTGTCCACGATTGTCTTCGTCGGCGGCATCATCTGGGAAAGCATCCGCAGATGGCATTTCTATAAAGTCGTCGTCATTAGTATCGTCAGACATGTATTTAAACTGATCTTTTACAGTTTCGTAATCTACCTGTAGTTTGTGTAGCACTTTTGTTGTTGGGTCATTCTCGTTTCTGAGAATACACAGCAGCAAGTGCGCAGTATTTATTGAGGTGCTTTGGAAAAGCTTTGCCTCAAGAAAAGTCGTTTTGAGTGCACGTTCCGCCTGGCGGGTTAGGTGCAAATTTGTTTTGTGTTGGGGTTCAGGTGAGTTGGTTGGGTTTGCAGGACTCAAAATCTCAATTTTCCTTCTTAAATAATCCAAATCGATCTCAAGTGCAGACAGTATCGAAATTGCTTTTCCATTCCCATCACGCAACAATCCAAGCATAAGATGTTCCGTACCAATAAAGTCATGACCAAGTCGTAAAGCCTCCTCTTTACTGTAGGTGATGACGTCTTTTACGCGAGATGAAAAATTGTCGTCCATAGCTTTTTTTAAATACTGTGTTCAAAAATCGAACCAGATACATAACGAATAGACAAAAAAAATTGTTGAATTACAAATAAATTGGGCAAAATATTTCGCATAAGTTTCCAATATGGCTTGTTAATAAATTATAAGAAAATAGCCATTAAATTAGTATATATTCATTCGATGAATACGTATTTTAGCAATTATGTCACAACATTAAATCAAAAACCGAATGGCTACTGAAGATAAATTGATTCCAATCAATATTGAAGACGAAATGAAGTCGGCTTATATCGACTATTCTATGTCGGTCATTGTGTCACGTGCACTGCCAGATGTTCGAGATGGGCTAAAGCCTGTGCACCGTCGTGTGCTCTTCGGCATGCATGAATTGGGAGTTAGAGCAAATTCATCTTATAAAAAATCTGCACGTATCGTTGGGGAAGTGTTAGGTAAATATCACCCTCACGGCGATACATCGGTTTATGACACCATGGTGCGTATGGCCCAGTCTTGGAGTTTACGCTATATGATGGTTGATGGCCAAGGTAACTTTGGATCTGTTGATGGGGATAGCCCGGCAGCCATGCGTTATACAGAGGCACGTCTACAAAAAATATCAGAAGACATGATGGCCGATATCGATAAAGATACCGTTGACCATCAATTAAATTTTGACGATACCTTAAAAGAGCCTACCGTAATGCCCACAAGGGTTCCTAATTTGCTTATCAATGGGGCTTCTGGTATTGCTGTGGGTATGGCAACCAATATGCCCCCTCACAACCTCACAGAGGTTATCAACGGAACCATTGCATACATTGACACCCCAGAAATTGATATTGACGGTTTGATGGAGCATATCAAAGCACCAGATTTTCCAACAGGAGGCGTTATTTATGGCTATGAAGGCGTCAAAGAAGCCTTCCACACAGGGAGAGGCCGTGTTGTTGTTCGTGGAAAAGCAGAAATTGAAGAGGTAAACGGTCGCGAATGTATTATCGTTACTGAAATCCCTTATCAAGTTAACAAGGCTGACATGATTCGTAAGACAGCCGACATGGTTAACGACAAAAAAATTGAGGGTATTTCTAATATCCGCGACGAGTCTGACCGCAAAGGTATGCGTGTTGTTTATGTACTAAAACGTGATGCGATTCCAAACATCGTACTTAATATGTTGTACAAATACACGGCATTACAATCTTCTTTTAGTGTAAACAACATTGCACTAGTTAAGGGACGCCCGCAAATGTTGAACCTCAAGGATATGATTCACCATTTTGTGGAGCATCGTCATGAGGTTGTTGTACGTCGTACACAATACGAATTGCGTAAAGCCGAAGAGCGTGCACATATTTTAAATGGGCTTATCATTGCTTCGGACAATATTGATGAAGTTATTGCCTTGATAAAAGCCTCTGCAAATGCAGATGAGGCACGTAAAAAATTAATTGACACCTATGAGCTAACAGAAATTCAAGCAAAAGCCATTGTTGAGATGCGTTTACGCCAACTAACCGGCCTGGAGCAGGATAAGTTGCGTACTGAGTTTGATGAATTGATGAAAACCATAGCGGATTTAAAAGACATTCTCGACAAGAAAGATCGTCGAATGAACATCATCAAAACTGAACTTCATGAAGTGAAGGACAAGTATGGCGATGAACGTAGATCTACAATCGAATATGCTGGAGGAAGTTTCCGTGTTGAAGACATGATTCCTGACGAGAAAGTGGTGATTACCATATCTCATGCAGGTTATATCAAAAGAACGCCGCTTGCGGAATACCGTACACAAAATAGGGGCGGAGTGGGCCAGAAAGCCTCAACTACCCGTAACGAAGACTTTTTAGAGCATCTATTTGTGGGTACTAACCACCAATATATGTTATTCTTTACCCAAAAAGGAAAATGTTTCTGGTTGCGTGTATTTGAAATTCCAGAAGGAAGCAAGACAGCCAAAGGACGTGCCATCCAAAACCTTATTAATATTGAACAAGATGACAAGGTGAAAGCCTTCATTTGTACGCAAGACCTAAAGGATGAAGAATACATCAACAGTATGTTTGTTGTGATGGCTACCAAAAAAGGTCAAGTAAAAAAGACTTCTTTAGAACAATATTCAAGACCAAGAACCAATGGTATAAATGCGATAACGGTGCGTGAAGGAGACGAATTACTTGAAGCCAAGCTCACTACTGGGCTATCACAGGTTGTTTTAGCAGTGAAGTCTGGTAAGGCCATTCGATTTGAAGAGAGCAAGACCCGCCCAATGGGAAGAAATGCATCTGGAGTAAGAGGAATTTCCCTCAAAGATGCCCATGATGAAGTTATTGGCATGGTAACTGTAAATGATTTAGACTCTGACATTTTGGTGGTTTCCGAGCACGGCTATGGTAAGCGTTCCAATTTGGACGATTATCGCATAACCAACCGAGGTGGAAAAGGGGTAAAAACCCTTTCTCTAACTGAAAAAACAGGTAATTTGGTTGCGATTAAGAATGTTAATGACGGAGATGACTTGATGATTATCAACCGTTCAGGAATTGCCATACGACTGGGTGTAGACACACTGCGTGTAATGGGCCGTGCCACACAAGGCGTTCGTCTGATTAATATAAAGGGCGATGACTCTATTGCGGCAGTAGCCAAGGTAATGAACGACGAAGACGAGATTCAAGACGTTGATGACATTGATGTAACTATAGAAGATAATAACGATAATTCATAAACTACTTAATATGAAATTTTATTTCCCTGTGCTTCTAGCTGCCCTAATTTCTTATACGGCTGTGGCACAAAAAAAGGAGCTTAAAGCAGCTCAAAAGCTTGTTGACGCAAGTCTTTACCAAAAGGCATTAGTCGCCTTAGATGAAATGCAACCCCTAATAAAAAATGCAGAGGCAAAATACAGTTCGCATTACTATTATTTGCTTGGTATTTCTAAGCAGAAAAACAAAGCCTTTGACGAAGCTATTGCCGCATTTGATAAAGCCAATTCCATTGAGGAAAGTGCTAATCTAAAAAAGTATTCTTCGCTTATTCAAGGTAACGTTTCAAGCCTGACAAATGACTTGATTAATGAAGCAGTTGATTTGAATAGTAGTGAAGAATATGTAGCAGCTTCAAAACTATTGTATACGGCATACGAATTAGACCCTCAAAATAACAAAGACTACTTATACTATGCAGCTTCTAGCGCAGTGAATGGTGGAGACTACGATACTTCATTGTCTTATTACTTACGACTTAAAGACCTCAATTATGAGGGGCGTAAGACAACATATTACGCAACTGAAGTTTCTTCTGGAGAAGAATCTGAAGTGCCTGATGCTGCTACCTTTGCGATTTATAAAAAATCGAAAGAGTTCACAAACCTACGTGAAGAACTCTCTGATTCTAAACTACCAGAAATTGTAAAAAACATTGCATTAATTTATGTGCAAAAAGGTGATAATGAAGCTGCCATGCAAGCTGTAAAAGATGCTCGCTCAATGTCTCCCAAAGATGTTGGTTTGATTTTGACTGAAGCAGATTTATATAATAAAATTGGTGATGAGGCACGTTTTGCATCGCTTATGGAAGAAGCCATAGCACAAGATCCAAACAATGCGGTTTTGTATTATAATTTGGGTGTTGTGAATGGTAATAAAGGAAACCGAGAGGCTTCAATTTCTTATTATAAAAAGGCGATTGAGCTGGACCCTAACTATGAGGCCACCTACCTTAACTTAGCTTCAGTTATTTTAGAGGGTGAGGCGGAAATTGTTGAGGAGATGAATACATTGGGTACTTCGGCTTCCGACAATAGAAAGTATGATGCCTTAAAGCAGAAGCGTGAAGGCCTTTTCCTTGAAGCAGTACCTTATTTGGAAACATTGGTATCCATCAATCCTAACAATGCTGACGCCTTAACCACACTTAAAAATATCTTCGGAACCATTGGAGATACTGCCAACTTTAAAAAGTACCGAGATATGTTAGACAGTCTCTAACACATTTATAAAAAAAATAAACCTCGCTAAATGCGGGGTTTTTTTATACGATAGATTTGATAAGTCTTAGTTGGTGTGTGTACGTATTTTTTTCAACATTGAAGATGCCTGTTTGATCTAGGCGATCTACCCGCACTTGTCCAGCTGCATGAATGATATAGTTGTTTTCAAGCACAACACCAACATGGATAATAGTACCTTCCTCGTCATCGAAAAAAGCCAAATCACCCGGCTCAGACTCTTCAATAAAACTGAGTACCTCCCCAAGTGCTGACTGTTCTATTGCTGTTCTTGGCAGCATCACCCCACAAAGCTTGTAAACGATTTGCGTAAAACCTGCTTCATCAATACCAAAGGGAGACTTGCCTCCTTTTCTGTAAGGGGTGTTTAAAAAAGTGAAGGCGGTTTGGGGAATGTTTTTCTTTTGAATCGCAACACCTGAGGTCTGGCCTTCAAAACGATGTCCTAAAAATGCACAGTTTTCTATAGTACTTCCAATAGAAATGGGGAATAGTATATCGTTGTCTTTTAAAATAAATTCGACCAAATCAACAGCTGTTTTAGGCTCTTGCTTGGACAGCTTAGCGAATTCTTCATCTGTAATGCCGATGTATTGTGCGTTGTCGATCCAACCCACCGCGCCGTCTGCAAGCTTGACATTGCTCCATTTCTTCTTGGTGTTAATGACCTCAAATAACTCACCATATAATACCTCACTTATCAGCGGTGCATCAAATTGAGCAACTTCACGCAGCGGAACCAAACTCAACCCACAAATGCCATACGTCATAATTCAAAAGTAAAGATAAAATGAAGACCTTGTTGCTGTATGTTGAAAAGTGGTATTTTTGTTTAAATCTTTTTTATGTCGCTCTTTTACAGATTTCAAGCCATACTTTACAAGATACTGCTGTGTTTGCTAGTAGTAGGTGTGGTTGTGTATCTACTTCCGAGGGCGGGAAGCTTTCAATATGAGATACAGGCGGGCAAGCCTTGGCAATATGAAACACTCTTGGCTCCCTATGATTTTCCCATTCAAAAAACACAAGTCGAATTAGAAGAAGAAAGAACCCGTTTAAAGGCAAATATTCCGCGCTACTTTTCAGTAAGCCAAGAAGTAGTTCCAACCGTAATGGATGCTTTTGATCAATATGTTGCAGCACTTCCTGCTAGCGAAGCGTCTAATGCTCTTTTTATTAATTGGAGGACTACCATCGAAGCCATGTATGAAATTGGCGTTGTATCCTTTTCTGAGACTTTATTTGAAGAGGAGGTCGCACTCGTAAATAGCACGAGAAAAAAAACCATAAAACTTGGAGATTTATATGCTGATGTTGATGTTAAAAATGCATTAGAAAATCAATTGACTGAAGCAGGACTTGGTGTTTTGTCAGATGCGAGCATACAGTATTTATTCTCTTTGATAACACCCAATGTTTCTTATGACGAAGCCCTAACCGCACAATTTCGTACGGAAGCAGTGGCAGGGATAGTACCCATTCGTGGGTTGGTTACTAAAGGAACGCGAATCATTGCAAAAGGCGAAGTTGTTGAAGGGGAAAAGCTGAAAATATTACAGTCCCTTCAGCTTGAATATGAGTCTCAAACATGGACACAGTCCAATACCGCTTGGATTATTTTAGGGTATGCATTGCTGGTTATTATCCCTGTATTACTTCTTTTTGTTTTCTTATGGCGAACAAGACCTTTGGTCTTTGAAAACAACAAACGGACTACTTTTTTGTGTGTCAATATATTGCTGATGGTCTTGCTGACCAAAGTAGTTGTAGATGTAAATCCATTATATGTCTATGCAGTTCCCATTTGTATGCTACCCTTGCTTTTGCGCACTTTTTTTGATACACGTATTGCGCTTTTTTCTCTAATGATTGCGCTTTTTCTTATTGCCTTCTTAGTACCCAACAGCTTTGAGTTTATGTTCTTACAGATGATGGCTGGCATTTTGACATCACTCACCGTAAATGACTTATATCGACGTGCTAAGTTGTTTATTTCGGTAGGGCTTATTGTTGGCTTATATGTTGTTTCTTATATTGCTTTTACCCTTATTCACGATGGCAACTTGAATCAGTTGTCATATGACGTACTGTTGCTTTTTGTAGTTAATGGTTTGGCGATTTTATTCGTTCAACCGCTAATATATATTTTTGAAAAAGTATTTGGTTTGGTATCCGATGCTTCTTTGTTGGAGCTCTCCGACACCAACAGTAAGCTTCTACGAGAACTAGCCGATAAAGCCCCTGGAACATTTCAGCACTCCTTGCAAGTAGCCAACATAGCCGAGGCTGCCGCAAATGCCATTGGCGCCAATACGTTGCTTACTAGGGTTGGTGCCTTGTATCACGATATTGGTAAAATGAAGAACCCCGTTTTTTTTAGTGAAAATCAAGCTTCTTATAGCCCGCATGATGACCTTTCCTCTGAGGTAAGTGCCAAAATCATCATTGAGCATGTGTTGCATGGGATTACACTAGCTAGAAAGGCGAAGTTGCCAGATAGGGTTGTTGATTTTATACGCACACACCACGGGACAACAACCGTGCTTTATTTTTATCAGCAGGCAAAGCAAAACAATGTTGAAGTAGATATTGAACAATTTCAATACCCAGGCCCAAAACCTTTTTCAAAAGAAACAGCTATTGTCATGATATCTGATGGAGTAGAGGCAGCATCAAAAAGTTTAAAAGAGCCCACGGCAGAGAAAATTATTGTCTTTGTAGATAAGATTGTGCAACGTCTGATGGATGAAAAACAATTTTTGGAAGCTAATATTACGCTTCGTGAAATTGAAACAATTAAAAAGGTGTTGGTTGAAAAGCTTATAAGTAGTTATCACCTTCGAGTTGCTTACCCCGAATAATAGCTTAGGCCTTACTATTTCCGTAATTCTGCCTTAAAACCTGTCTTTAA
>QXZR01000050.1 GCA_009886265.1 Flavobacteriaceae bacterium | reverse complement strand
TTGTTTGCAGGACTTACAAAGAAGGATTTACCCCGTGGACACTGGCGTCATTTATCTCAGACAGAGGTACAGCAGTTAAAGATGCTGTAGTACACATAAACATCAAAAGCATAAAAAAACCCTTTCGTGAAAACGAAAGGGTTTTTTGTGGTACCTCCAGGAATCGAACCAGGGACACAAGGATTTTCAGTCCTTTGCTCTACCAACTGAGCTAAGGTACCATGCAAAATTTGCAGGCACAAATATACTTGCTTTCCAAGAATTGACAAGCCGCTTGGAAAAAAACTTCTACTTTTACCCCATGAGTAAGAAGCAGCACTTGGTATTGGATATTGGCAACACCCATACCAAATACGGTTACTTTGAGGCAAACGTACTGAAAGACAGTGGTGTATGTTCTGATTGGTCTAGGGATAAATGGGCTTCATTTCATCAAAAAGCGCCATTTACAACAGTTTTAGTAGGTACCGTGGGGGCATCAACAAAGCAAACACTGTCGTTATTACCGCAGTCATGTGATGTTGCTTTTATAGATGACACCACAAAATACCCTTTCACAACTGCCTATGACGATATCAATTCCTTAGGGATTGATCGCAGGGCTGCTTTGTCAGGTGCTATGGTTACGCACCCCAACACTCCAGTTCTTGTAATAGATGCCGGGAGTTGTATTACGTATGATTTTATGGATGCAAGCGGTCATCACGCTGGAGGAGCTATTTCACCTGGAAGAGCCATGCGCTATCGCGCCTTACACATGTTTACGGCAAATCTCCCTTTGTTAGACCCAACAGACGTGGTGCCAGCAATAGGAACGTCCACTTCTTCGAGTATGTCTTTGGGCGTTGAAGCCGGAGTTATTTCTGAGATTCATGCCCATATTGAAGTATTTACCCAAAAATTCGGAGATTTTACCATAATTTTAACAGGTGGAGACGCCAATTTTTTGATTAAAAACATAAAATACACCATATTTGCGAACGCTGAATTAATATTAATCGGTCTTCAAAACCTACTGATGTTCAATACATTTCATGAAAAATAGACTTCTGAGTTTTTTTGTTGTTGCAATTGCTGCCTTTTCATATGGCCAAAATGCAACCTTATCACCTTATTCATATTATGGTTTTGGACAACCTGCAAATGCCAATACGGCTGAGAATAATATGATGGGTGGTATCACGGTATATGCCGACAGCACACATTTTAGTTTAGACAATCCAGCCACTCTTAAGAAATTAGATTACGTGCAGTATCGAGTAGGTGCAAATTACAAGTCTGTTGAGCAAACATCCAATAACGGTAGCGGGTATACTTCATCAGCATCACTCAATTACCTTTCGTTAAGTGTGCCAACAAAGTATTTTGCGTTCAGCTTTGGACTAAAGCCAAAAACCAGCTTGGGTTACAGAATGAGTGTAACAGGTCAGTTGGAAGACTTAGATACAACAACTTTCTATGAGGGTGAGGGTGGTGTTAACACAACTTTTTTGGGGCTAGCTGTGTCTCCAATCAAAGGTTTGAGCTTGGGAATTATGGCAAACTATAATTTTGGTTTCACCGAGAAAGTTTTTACACAAAATATAGCAGGTGTACAACTAGATACGCAGATTCTCACACGTTCAGAATTAAGCGGTCTTAATTATGTATTTGGTGCGCATTATGACCAGCGCATAAAATCAAAATACACCTTACAGCTTTCAGCGACATATACGCCACAAACATCTTTGGAAAGTGCGAACACACGAACTATTTCTTCCATTTCAACTACTGGGGGTTTTGGCTCACAAGAAATCATAGATTTGGGTAGTTTGGCCAATACATCTAATAAATTTTCATCTGAAACCAATTTGGGAGCAGGTTTTGGTGTTGCACACAAATGGTTTGTTGGAGTCAACTACTTCAACACGTCAAAAGGATTAACAAACCCATTAGAATCAAATACCAACGTCAAATATGAAGCAACTTCAAGGTTGTCTGTTGGTGGGTTTTATGTCCCAAAATACGATTCGTTTACAAGTTATATTAGTAGGGTGGTTTATCGCGTAGGTGCTCGTTTTGAAAAAACGGGTCTGGTACTAAATAACCAACCCATTGAAGATTTTGGCATAACCTTTGGATTAGGTTTGCCAGTAGGTGGTTTATCAAAGATAAATATCGGAGTGGAGCTCGGACAACTAGGAACACTAGATGGCGGGTTAATTAAAGAGAATTATGCCAATATCATGCTTGGCTTTTCGTTGAGCGATGTTTGGTTTATAAAACGTAAATACGATTAATAACTGATATGAAAAATAGATTACTTCTAATAATGATGGCGAGCGGTCTTATTGCGACGGCTCAGTTTGATAAAAGTTCGTGCCCCGCTAACTTGTCTATTTTTGCCGAGTTTGCAAAGGTTAAAAATTACGAGTCAGCTTATCAACCTTGGCTTGAGGTGCGTAACAATTGCCCAGAACTAAATGTGGCAACCTTTAAGTATGGCGAGCGTATACTTAATCATAAAATCAAGAACGCAACAGATGATAAGGCGGCACTGCAGGCCTCACTGATGTCGTTATACGATGACTGGTTAAAGTACTTTCCTAACACCAAAAGAGGTGTGAGTGAAGTGGGAAAAATCCTTTCTTCCAAAGCACAGGCTATGGTAGACAACAAGCTAGGTACCAAGCGTGAAGCTTATGAAGTATTTGATCAGGCGTTTACTCAAGACCCAAAAAGCTTTACAAGCCCAAAGCGCTTATATACATATTTTAAAACGGCTTATCAACTCTATAAAGAGGGTGCTAAGACTGCAGAAGTGCTTTTTGACAAATACGAGGAGGTTTCTGAAAAATTTGCACTGGAGCAAACCAATTTGGCTAAAAAGTTAGATGTGATTTTAAAAAAGCTTGAAAGTGGAGAAGCATTGACTTCTAGAGAACAACGCAACAAGCGTGTTTATGAGACCAATACGTTGGCATTTTCAACCTATGCTGGCAACCTTGACGCCATGATATCAAAGGAGTCTAGTTGTGAGAACCTCATTCCGTTATACCGTAAAAACTTTGAGGCCAACAGATCGGACAGCGTTTGGCTTAATCGTGCTGCAAGCCGTATGGATGCTAAAGAATGCTCTGACGATCCGCTGTTTGTGGAATTGGTAGAGGCGCTACACGCCATTAACCCATCAGCTAACTCAGCTTACTACTTAGGTATATTAAAAGATAAAGTAGGCGATAATAAAGCTGCATTGGCTTATTATGAGGAATCCTTGACACTGGAACAAGACCAGTATCGCAAGGCAGATATTCTTTATAAAATTGCTGTAAAGTTTAAGAAAAGTGGCCTGAGGAGTAAATCTAGATCCTATGCTAGTAAAGCGCTAAAAAACCGTCCTTCTATGGGTAAAGCTTATATGCTTATCGCAAGTTTGTATGCCTCTAGCGCCAACAGTTGTGGCACAACGCAGTTTGAGAAACGAGCGGTTTATTGGTTGGCTGCAAAAACCGCACGCAAGGCTGCTGCTGTAGACTCTGGTGTAAAGAAAACGGCACTTAAATTAGCGGCCAGCTACGAAGGCAGAGCACCAAGTAAAACAGACATTTTTACTGAAGGCAGAGCAGGAGAGACCATAAGTTTTTCATGTTGGATCAACAATAGCGTAACGGTTCCGCAATTGTAAATGAAGCGACCAGCGCACTTTTTAAAGTTTATGGCGGTGCTTATCGCACTGGTTAGTTTGTCGTGTAAAGACAATTTTGCACAACTCAAAACCATTAGTCAGTTTGATGCACTCCCTATTGGCGAGGCAGATACGATTCGCGTTGTTTATACCGAGCTTGCAAAAACCATAGCTATTTTGACGGCGCCAAAGAATATAGACTACACCAATCAGCCTTTTCCTTATTCTGAATTTCCCAACGGGGTTCAAGTGGTTTTATATGACGAAAACGATAAGGAAACACACGTAAAGGCAGATTATGGCATCATGTATTCAAAAACGGATCTTGTAGACCTACGCGGCAATGTTTTTATAACCACGCCCGAAGGTGCTGTGTTAAATACCTCCCAGCTGTATTGGGATATAAACAAAGAGTGGGTTTTTACAGAAGAATACTTTACCTTTAAAAATGAAGATTATGATATTGCTGCCAACATGCTAGATGCCAGCAAATCGTTTGATAAAATAACCACAGGCCCACTTGTTGGGAATGTACTAGTTGAAGAAGAAGAATTATGATAAAGTTTTACCGCATATCCGAAATTATTTACCTGGTTTTTGGAGGATTATTTTTGTTTCGCGCCATTAACTATTACGGAACAGAAGACGCACGTACACCTATAGATCTTGCCATCACAGGTGTTGCTGTGTTTATGTACTTCATTAGAAGACGTTACCGCAAAAAGCTTGAGCAGCGTAAGGACCAATAACACATATGACAATAGAGATTAGCGTTTTAGTGACAAGTCTTTTGTTGTCGGCGTTTTTTTCGGGAATGGAAATTGCCTTTGTTTCTTCAAACAAAATCAGGCTTGAAATTCAAAAAACACAAGCGAAAAGCTTTGGCACTCTTCTAAAGACTATTACAAAAAGTCCTTCTCGATTTATTGTTTCCATGTTGGTTGGGAACAACATAGCATTAGTAGTTTACGGTATTTACGCCGGGGAGCTCATTGTGCAGGAATTGTTTCCTGCATATGAAAGCTACCCCTCTCTGCCGCTTCATATTATATTTTACCAAACACTGATATCAACGGCCGTTATTCTCATAACAGCCGAGTTTTTGCCTAAGGTGTTTTTTCAAATCTATGCCAACAGATTTTTAAGTGTATTTGCGCTTCCAGCCTATATTTTTTACCAATTGATGAAACCACTGAGCTGGGTGGTGATGCGATTTTCAGACGTTATACTGCATCGATTTTTTCGATTGCAAAAGCAAGAAGACCCTATTGCCTTTAGTAAGGTTGAATTGGGTGATTTTGTGTCGGAACAGATAGAAACAACGAGCGATGAAAATCAAGATGCAGAACTGCAATTGTTCCATAATGCCCTTTCTTTTACCAATTTAAAAGCGCGAGAAGTAATGGTTCCTAGAGCTGAGATGATTGCTGTAGATCGTTATGAAAAGCCCAAAGACTTGTTGGATATTTTTTCATCTACTGGATTTTCAAAAATTTTGATTTATGCACAAAGCATGGACAACATCATTGGATATGTACATGCCTTTGATATGTTTAAAAAACCTAAATCACTTCATGCCATCATCAAGGCCGTGGAGTGGATACCCGAAACCATGCGCATCCAAGATGTCTTTAATCAATTGGTTAAGAAGCGAAGAAGTGTTGCTGTTGTTTTGGATGAATTTGGTGGTACGGCAGGAATGCTAACCTTAGAAGACATTGTTGAGGAATTGTTTGGTGAAATTGAAGACGAACACGACACAATAAGCAATGTTTCTATTACACACGAAGACGGATCTTTTACATTTTCTGCTCGTTTAGAAATAGATGAAATCAATACGGAATACAACATCGAACTGCCTGTTTCTGAATCCTACGAGACGCTTGGGGGGCTAATTGTACACCATACAGCCGATATTCCAATAGAGGGTGAACGTGTTTCTATCGAAAGATTTACCTTCGAAATGCTAGAGGTTTCTAACACAAAAATAGATTTGGTGCGTATATACCCAGAATAGCATTTTAAATTCACCTTTTTAATTGTATTTTCGCAAGCAGTCCAAAATTAATAACCATGGCTATTTTAGGTAAAATCAGAGAGCGTTCAATTATTTTAATCTTCATTATTGGAATGGCGTTGCTGGCGTTTGTTTTCACAGGCGTTTTTGACGGCAACAGCACCCAAAGTCAAGAACCTGTACTTATTGTTGGTGATGCTGAAGTTGGCATTGATGAATTCAGTCGTCAAGTAGATTTCGCAGAGCGCAGCTACCGTATGACTTCGATGCAAGCAGTTAATTTTGCTTTTGAGCAAAGCGCTAATGCTAAAGTCTATGAGCAAACATTTGAAGACCTAGGACTTGAGGTAGGTAAAAATCACATAGAATTATTTCTGAAATCAGACCCTAACTTTTCATCAGACCCTCAATTTGTTGATGAAAACGGCGCATTTGACCCACAACGTTTCACTGACTTTATACTTGATTTACGTCAAAATAATCCACAGGGCTTTGAGCAATGGAAAGCTCAAGAGGGTTCTATTAAAAACAACATTAAGGTTGATAACTACCAAGACATGGTCAATGCAGGAATTAACGCAACAAGCTTTGAGGCGCAACAAGAATACGCACTACAAAATGACCTTGTTGACATTGAATATGTGCGCATTCCTTTGACTACGGTTGCAGATAGCTTATTTACGGTTACTGACAAAGACATTGAAGCTTATATAAACGACAACAGTACAAAATACGAGCAGGACGCATCTAGAAGCGTTCGTTACGTACAATTTGATGTGGTTGCTACTCCTGAGGATAAGTTACTCATCGAAAATGAATTGCGTATTTTATTAAGCGACAGATCTATATTTAATGAAGTTTCAAAGCAGGAGGAAATCATTCCTTCGCTTGCCAATGTTTCCGATACAGCTATTGCTTCATATGTAAGTGAATATTCAGAAGTGCCTTACAGCGATACTTTTGTTAGTGAAACTGAGCTGTCAGGCAACTATGCAAGTACGCTATTTAAACTTTCAAAAGGTGCAGTCTTTGGGCCTTACGAAGACAATGGTTACAGCAATTTGACTAAAATGGTTGCTAAGAAAAAGAACGGCAAAGCTAAAGCGCGTCACATTTTAGTCGCTTTTGAAGGTGCAGCACGTGCTCAGCAAAGTATCACCAGAACAAAAGCTCAAGCTAGAAAAGAAGCTTATGCATTATTGCGAAAAGCACGAAGGGGAAGTGATTTTGCACAACTGGCACGCGAAAATTCAGATGGTCCTTCTGGGCCAAATGGAGGAGACCTGCCAGAATTTACTAAGGAAGAGATGGTAGCGCCATTTAGCGATTTTGTGTTTAGAAACCGCAAGGGTGCAAAAGGCGTTGTAGAAACGGAGTTTGGATATCATGTTATTGAAGTTTTGGACAAAAAAGACGTGGTTAAATTGGCTACAATTTCTAAAAAACTCATCCCTTCTGATGCCACGGCAAACCGAGTTTATACAGCGGCCTCTCAATTTGAGTTTGATCTAAAAGAAACAGACTTTGAAGATTTAGCCAAACAAAAAAACTTGGATGTTAGCGATGTTAACGATCTTAAAATTTTAGACGAATCATTTCCCGGTTTAGGCAACCAAAGACAGGTTGTACAATGGGCTTTTGAGGAAGATCGTAAAGTTTCCGATGCAAAACGCTTCTCATACAACACAGACAGTTTTCTTATTGTTCAGGTTACTTCATCTAAGGCCGAGGGGTTGGCATCAGCAACAGATGTCGCAGATACTGTAACACCACTTGTTCTAAACGAAAAAAAGAAAGCGTATATAGTTGATGAAATTAAAGATTACACTTCTTTAGAGGAAGTAGCCAATCAATTTGGACAAACACCAAGTAATGCCAAGGCCATGAACAGATTTACGGCTATGTTGGCTGGTGCATCAAAAGAGCCTAAGGTTATAGGCGCTGCCTTTAGTATGCCTTCTGGAGCGATATCTGAGCCAATTGCGGGCAATACTGGCGTTTATGTAGTAAAGGCTATAGCTACAACGCCTGCTGAAGCCCTTCCTAGCTATGCTGGGTATAAGTCATCTTTATTAAGTAATGCAAAACAAAATGCGCAGCAAGAACTTACAGCTGCATTAAAGGCAACATATACGATTAAGGATAATCGTCAGTTGTATTACTAATAATTTTCTTACATTAAGTAAGAATTTACTTACAGATTTATAATTTTTACGCCACTTCTCCTTAGTGGCGTTTTATTGTTATTTCAAGAACCAATAACAAGGTTTAGTGCCAATATCTCTTGTTGAAATCTATACACCTCATTTTCGCTATGTGAGGAGTAAGTAATTCTATTATATATAAAGGAATAAACTTCTTAACCTTTTTTGCCCTTTTTGGGTTCTCTAGTAGCGGTGAACCTATTTTTTTTGCTTTGATTGTTATGCTACATAATAAGGTTTGGTCGGGATTCAACCCGGCCAATACCTTTAAAAAAAAAGTCCCACCTAAGCGGGACGCTGGACAATTGTCCACGGCATAAGCCTTATTGTGATAAGATGTCACAAATATAATAAATTTTATGAAACAAACATTAGGTCTTTTTATTGGAACAGAATCAATAGGGTGGTCACTTGTTAGAGATTCGTCTCATTCTGAAATTATTGACATGGGCACACGCGTCTTTTCTTCATTTGTAAATCACATTGGTGAAGGCGATAGAGAAATCTCGAATGCCACTATACGCACACAGGCCAGAAACGACCGAAAAATTTATTTAAGAAAATTATATCGCAAGCGTAAAGTCCTAGCTTTTTTAGCAGAAAATGGATTATGTCCTTTAAAGTCAAAGGATTTGGTGAAGTGGTATAAAGACAAAAAGCCTTCCATAAGGACTCAAATTATGGATGTCTGGTTTGCTTTAGATCCTTATGAGTTTCGTGCTAAGGGTCTTGAGGAGAAGATTTCAAAATTTGAGATTGGACGTATTTTGTATCACATGACCCAAAGAAGGGGTAAAATCATGTCCGATATCGAAAATAAGACCAAAGCCAAAACCTTATTAGAAGGATTGCCCATTGCAAACCGCTTGGGGATTCATCACACCTATGATCACTTAAAAAACAACTATTTAGGTGC
>QXZR01000005.1 GCA_009886265.1 Flavobacteriaceae bacterium | reverse complement strand
TTACCATCAAAAATTGATGGATTTGCTTATTGCCCAGGAAGTATAAATCTGCGACCCTTTAGAGGATTAAAAGCTGAAGCCTTTACAAATGATTTTGAGATCAATGTTATGGGCGCCGTGCGCTGCTTACAAAGCATTCAGCCGCTATTGGCAGCCAGCGAACAAGCAAGTGTGGTATTGTTTAGTACCGTAGCCGTGCAAACAGGTATGCCCTTTCACGCAAGCGTAGCGGCATCAAAAGGAGCTTTAGAAGGGTTGGCGCGGTCTTTGGCAGCCGAATGGGCACCCAAAGTGCGTGTTAACGTAATTGCACCATCCATTACAGATACGCCGCTGGCAAACAGATTTTTAAACAATGATGCCAAAAAAGAAAAAGCTTCCCTCAGACACCCTTTAAAAAGAATTGGTACAACTGAGGACGTAGCACAATTGGCTACTTTCTTACTCACAGACAAAAGCAGCTGGATGACTGGACAAATACTCGGTCTTGATGGCGGCATGTCTTCTTTAAACGTTAGTGGATGATATTATTTTGGTTTCGTCGCGATTTGCGCTTTCACGATAATGCGGGTTTTTATAACGCACTTATCGATGCAGATGAAGTGTTACCCGCATTTGTATTCGACGAATCCATTCTTGATAAACTGCCAAAAGATGATGGGCGTATTAGTTTTATCCATCAACACATTGCCAAAATGCAAGAAGAAAGCGAAGCACATGGCAGTAGCATGTGCGTAGCAAAAGGAAATCCACTTGAACTTATTCCGCAATGGAGTGAGGAGCACGACATAACAGCAGTCTATACCAACGAAGACTATGAGCCTTACGCCACGTCCAGAGACGTAAAAATCAAAGCATTACTTGCTGAAAAAGGCATTGGATTTAAAACATTTAAGGATCAGGTAATTTTTGCGCCTGATGAAGTACTTAAAAAAGACGGAACGCCTTACAGGGTTTATACCCCATTTTCAAGAGTGTGGATGGCCAAAGAAGCAGAACAAGGTTTGCCAGAATATCCCACAACACCACTTCTTGGGAAACTACATAAAAAAACATTACCAAGCACTCCTACAATCGAAGCATTAGGCTTTGGAAAACCGAATCACCATGCGCCAAAACCAAACCACAGCTTAACGTTAATGGATGCTTATGATGCGGTGCGAAATTTTCCAGCGATTGACGGCACCAGCCGTCTGGGAATTCACTTGCGGTTTGGTACGGTATCCATCAGAGACATGGTGCGAAAAGCAAAAAAGAGCAACAACCCTACTTTCTTAAAAGAATTGATCTGGCGTGAGTTTTTTATGCAAATCCTTTGGCATTTCCCACACACAACAACTGCGAGTTTTAAACCACAATACGACCGTATTGAATGGCGAAATAACGAAACAGACTTTTCAAAATGGTGCGAAGGCAATACGGGGTATCCGTTGGTGGATGCAGGCATGCGCGAACTCAATCAAACGGGCTTTATGCACAACAGAGTGCGTATGTTGGTGGGCAGCTTCTTGTGCAAGCATTTACTCATTGATTGGCGGTGGGGCGAAGCCTATTTTGCGGAAAAACTACTTGACTACGAGCAATCAAGCAATGTGGGTAATTGGCAATGGGTCGCAGGTTGCGGTGTTGATGCAGCACCCTATTTCCGCGTATTTAACCCGACCGAACAAGTAAAAAAATTCGATAAAGAACACACCTACATAAAAAAGTGGGTGCCAGAGTACCAATCCTTGGACTACCCTACCCCGATGGTTGATCATAAGATGGCTCGCCTTAGGTGCTTAGATACATACAAGGCAGGGCTCGCATCATGAGAGGGGTAAAAAAAGCTGATTTACCTCAAAAAATTTGTGTGCGCTGCAACAGGCCTTTTGCTTGGCGAAAGAAATGGAGCAAAGAATGGGAGAACGTTAAATATTGTAGTAAAAAATGCAAAACGCAAAAACAACAGGACTAGTTTGGTTTCGAAACGACTTACGTGTTCGAGATCAAAAGAGTTTATCGCAGGCCATTGCGGCACACGATAGGGTTATTGCTGTATACCACTTACCCGAGCATTGGCTACAACCAACCCAGTGGGGTTTTAAAAAAATGGAGGGGTTTCGCGCTGCATTCCTGCTGCAAACCCTAGCACAACTTCAAAAAGATTTGGCAAAACTCAACATATCACTTTGGGTAAAAGTTGGGCGTTTGGGAGCCTTGCTAAAAGAACTGCAAGAAACCTACAATGCGACAGCAATCTATGGCCAAAAAGAATGGACACAAGAAGAGCTTGATGATAACGCACTAATTCCAGCGGGAATAGAAAAACACTGGAGTTACGATCAGTTTTTATTCCACCCAAACGATATTCCCATGCAAGTTGCCGATGTCCCAGAAATTTTTACGATGTTTAGAAAAAAATGTGAAAAGCACGTGAGTGTGCGATTAGCATTGCCCGTTCCATCGCCCATGCCCAAAGAAAATCTATTGACGAGCGTTCCCGAATTACCAACGCTAAGCAGTTTGGGTTATGAAAATATAACTGAGGACAAGCGAACTGCCATTCCATTTGAAGGGGGCGAGCAAGCGGCTTGGGGACGACTAGAAAAATATTTTTGGAACACTAATCAATTGTCTTATTACAAAAAAACCAGAAATGGGTTGTTGGGCAAAAAGTACAGTTCAAAGTTTTCCCTCTGGCTGGCATTTGGATCCATTTCTCCTGTTTCCATTTATCACGAGGTAAAGAAATACGAAAAAGAGGTTACCAAAAACGACTCTACCTATTGGTTGATTTTTGAGCTTATTTGGCGTGATTATTTCAAATATATTTCCAAGAAGCATGGCAATGCCATATTTAAGCTTGGCGGCCTATTGCAAAAGGACTACACCTGGAAAACAAATCAAAAATATGTGCAGCAATGGATTGATGGTGCAACACCCGAACCCTTTGTAAATGCCAATATGCGAGAGCTGGCACTTACTGGATTTATGAGCAATCGCGGGCGTCAAAATGTTGCGAGCTTCTTTGCTAAAGAATGGCACTTGGATTGGCGTATAGGCGCTGCATACTTCGAAGCCATGTTGATAGATTACGATATCCACAGCAATTATGGCAATTGGATGTATAACGCTGGTGTTGGCAATGACCCTAGAGACAGAAAATTTAACGTCGCTTGGCAAGCTGAACGCTACGATCCCAGTAATAAATACCAAAAGACCTGGCTTCAAACAACCCTATTTTAATGGAAATACGACTAATACTTGGCGACCAACTAAACGAAAAGCATCTCTGGTTTACAGAACTCAACGACGATGTTTGTTATGTGATGTTTGAAATGCGTCAAGAAACTGATTACGTCAAACACCATATCCAAAAAGTGGTGGCGTTCTTCGCAGCCATGCGAAGCTATGCCAGACAACTTGAAGAAGATGGACATCATGTGCTTTACTACACCATAGACGATCCAAACAACGCCCAAAACCTGCAAAAAAATATTGAAAAAGTCATTAACCTGTTTAGTGCGAAAAAATTTGCCTACCAACAGCCAGACGAATATCGCCTAGACGAACAACTGGAGGCAATTGCCACCCAATTGGAGGTACCGACAAAAACATATGACACGGAACATTTTCTCACAACACGTGACGAATTAAAAACCTTTTACGAAGGAAAAAAGTCTTTGGTGATGGAGTTTTTCTACCGCTATATGCGCAAAAAGCACCAATACCTTATGATTGACGGCCAACCAGAAGGAGGCAGTTGGAATTACGACAAATTTAACCGTAACACCTGGAAAGGCGGAACCATACCACCCCCTTATAAACCAGACGCAAGCTTGGCAAAAGAAATCTATCCACAGGTAAAAGCAGCTGGCATATCCACAATAGGCACATTTAACGAAGATGAATTTCTCTTTGCTACCACTCGGAAAGCGTCTCTAGCACAACTCGATTATTTCTGTGAGCACTTGCTGCAAGACTTTGGCACCTATCAAGATGCCATGCATCAAGACGAGACTAATCTTTTTCATGCGCGTATATCTTTTAGCCTAAACGTCAAACTGATAGACCCCGCAGAAGTTATCGAGCATGCCATTGCAGCATATCGAAAAAACAGCGATCGCATAAGCTTGTCGCAAATCGAAGGCTTTGTGCGTCAAATATTGGGCTGGCGCGAATATATCAGAGGCTTGTATTGGAAAGAAATGCCACAATACAAGAAGAAAAACGAACTCAACAATTTTGGTAGACTACCTGCCTTTTACTGGACAGGAAAAACCAAAATGAATTGCCTAAAGAACAGCATTGAAAATAGTTTGGAACACGCATATGCCCATCACATTCAACGGCTGATGATTACAGGAAATTTTGCGTTACTGCTTCAAACAAACCCCGATGAAGTAGACGATTGGTACTTGGGCATTTACGCCGATGCTGTAGAATGGGTGCAGTTGCCTAACACTAGAGGTATGAGTCAGTACGCTGACGGTGGTATTTTAGCCACCAAGCCTTATGTTTCATCTGGTTCTTATGTCAACAAAATGAGCAACTATTGCAAGGGATGTAGTTATGACAAAAAACAACGCACAGGCGAAAATGCCTGTCCCTTCAACAGTTTATACTGGAACTTTTTAGACGACAAAAGAGAAGAGTTGCGTGGAAACAACCGCATGGGCATGATGTATAACCTACTCGGCAAAATCAATCCAGAAGAATTGGCTCGCATCAAAGAAAGGGCCTACCAAATCATGGAAAATCCCGATGCATTCTAAAAAAGAAATTAACGTTTTTTGGTTCAAAAGAGACTTGCGACTTCTTGACAATGAAGGGCTGCAAGACGCCATAAACAACGGCTTACCACTCTTGTTGCTCTATGTAATGGAGCCAAGCCTCGAAGAAAACCCACACTACCACAAACGGCATCACAATTTTATTGCCCAATCATTGGTAGCGCTAAACGTAGAACTCAAACAATTTGATACCCAAGTGCATATTTACAAGAGTGAGGTGACAGAAGCACTCGACAGTATTCAGGCTAATATGAAGGTAAACACCCTGTTCTCCATGCAAGAAACGGGCTTAAACGCAACCTATGCGCGTGACAAGGCCGTAAAAAAATGGTGTGAATCAAAGCGCATTGTCTGGAAAGAACACATCAATAATGGCGTAACAAGAGGTATTAATAACCGCAACAGCTGGCGGAAAACATGGACCAGTTATATGATGCAACCCATCAAATCATTTGAGGCGTCTGCAGCTAGTTTTACAGCGGCTGACAACATAGGACTGGCAGAAGAAGTACTTGAACCTAAAAAGCTAGAGGGTATACAAGCAGGCGGTACCAAAACAGGGTTGGCTTATCTAGAAAGCTTTTTAAGCCAACGACACAAAAAATACCAGCAATCCATATCAAAACCAGAAGCTGCACGAACACATTGTGGGCGTGTATCGCCTTATATCGCCTGGGGCAATCTTTCGGTTCGCTATGTGTGGCAGCGTGCCAAGCTAGCAAAAGCGCAAGGCACTAGCGGATTTCAGTTTAACGCCTTTACATCTAGGTTACGCTGGCAAGCACATTTTATTCAAAAATTTGAAATGGAAACCCGCATGGAATTCGAAAGTGTAAACACGGGTTTTCGTCAACTTAAAAAAGAAGTAAATACAGGCTATATCAACGCATGGAAGACAGGCAAAACAGGCTATCCACTCGTTGATGCAAGTATGCGCTGTGTAATTGAAACGGGCTATTTAAATTTCAGAATGCGAGCCATGATCGTTTCATTTTTAACACACCATCTGTGGCAACCTTGGCAAATGGGTGCTGTATTTTTGGGCAAACAGTTTTTGGATTTTGAACCTGGGATTCACTATCCACAGTTTCAAATGCAAGCGGGTGAAACGGGAATTAATATGCTGCGCATATACAACCCAACCAAAAATGCGCTTGAGCACGACCCAGAAGGGGCTTTTATACGTAAATGGGTCCCAGAGCTGGCACAACTCCCTACCCCATTTGTGCTAGAGCCCTGGTCCATGACGGCACTTGAACAACAAGCCTACAGTTGTGTATTGGGGAAAGATTACCCAAAGGCGATTGTAACCATTAAAGAAACATACAAACATGCCTCAACCGTTTTGTGGCACATGAAGCGCAATCCAACCGTGAGAAGAGAAAGTAAGCGCATATTGGCAATGCATACACTACCGGACAGAGAAAACATTATGGATAGATGAAAAAAGAACTTAGTTTAAGAGATATTGATCGGATTATCGAAATGGGCTGGGAAGACCGCACACCTTTTGATGCCATTACCATGCAGTTTGGACTCAAGGAACAAGAGGTGATTATCATCATGCGAAACAACATGAAGCCAAATAGTTTTAAACTCTGGCGCAAGCGCGTTCAAGGGCGGAAAACAAAGCACTTAAAAAAGCGCGATGAAGAAGTTGGGCGCTTTAAATGTAGCAGACAACGCGGCATCAGCAACAACAAGGTATCTAAACGTTAGGCAAAAAATAGTAATTTGGGATAAATTTGATTGTTATGTCCCAAAACAAAACACAACCCACGAAATCGAATGTTACTGCTTTTCTAGAAGCCGTAAGCCCGGCACAAAAACGAGAAGACTGCCGAACAATTGCAACTTTAATGCAAGAAATCACTGGTGAAAAACCTGTTCTGTGGGGTAAGGCAATCATAGGCTTTGGAGATTACAGTTATAAATATGCTAGTGGCAGAGAGGGAAACTGGTTTTTAGCTGGTTTTTCACCAAGAAAAAATGCCATTACACTCTATCTGTATTGCGATTTAGATCATCCAGAATTATCATTAGACAAAATGGGAACTCACAAACGTGGTAAAGGCTGTATATATATCAAAAAACTAACTGATGTAGACTTAAAAGTATTGAAAGGGCTTATTAAAAAAGCAATCGTACTTACAAAGGCGCACTAGGCTATACGTTCAATTTTTGCGCCTATGGCACGCAGACGTGTATCAATGTCTTGATAGCCACGGTCAATTTGCTCAATATTAAAAATAGTACTAGTACCCTTGGCAGAAAGTGCTGCGATTAGTAGTGAAATACCGGCACGTATATCTGGAGAGGTCATGGTTGTAGCCTTTAGAGAAGACGTAAAGTCATGTCCTATCACGTTTGCGCGGTGCGGGTCACATAAGATAATTTTTGCGCCCATATCAATAAGCTTATCCACAAAGAACAAGCGGCTTTCAAACATCTTTTGATGAATCAAAACGCTTCCCCTTGCTTGGGTTGCAACAACCAACACTATACTCAAAAGGTCGGGAGTAAAACCAGGCCAAGGTGCATCGGATACGGTCATTACAGATCCGTCAATATAACTTTGGATTTCATATCCATTGGGATGCTCGGGAACAAACATATCATCGCCCTTTCTTTCAATAGTAATTCCCAATCGACGAAATACGTCTGGTATTTGACCCAGATAATCCCATTGCACATCTTTAATGGTAAGTGCGCTTCTGGTAAGTGCTGCCAAGCCAAGCCAACTACCGATTTCAATCATATCGGGAAGCACACGGTGTGTAGTACCGCCCAGCGATTTAACGCCTTCTATGGTCAATAAATTAGAACCAATCCCTGAAATATTGGCGCCCATGCGCACAAGCATATTACAGAGCTGTTGCAAATAGGGTTCGCAAGCAGCATTGTATATCGTAGTGGTACCTTTTGCCAAGACTGCTGCCATGACAATATTGGCTGTTCCAGTAACAGAAGCCTCGTCAAGCAACATATATGTGCCTTTCAACTCCTGGGCTTCAACCCCATAAAAATACTCCTCTTTGTTGTAGCGAAATGTAGCACCCAAACTGATAAAGCCTTGAAAGTGCGTGTCGAGTCGACGTCGTCCAATCTTATCGCCGCCGGGCTTGGGAATAAAACCTTTGCCAAATCGTGCCAACAAGGGGCCTACAATCATAATTGAGCCGCGTAAACCACGACCAGCTACCTTAAAATCATCTGATTGAAGGTAATCTATATCTACATTGTCAGCTTGAAAAGTATAACTGTCGTCACTGTGTTTTTCAACCTTAACACCAAGCTTTTCAAGAATTTGAATCAGCTTGTTTACGTCAATAATATTGGGAATATTGTGAATTGTTACCGGCTCGGGCGTAAGCAATACAGCACATAAAATTTGAAGTGCCTCGTTCTTGGCTCCTTGAGGTTGTATTGAACCTGACAATGATACGCCACCAGTGACTTTAAAAGCGCCCATTTTATTTACGTCGCTGCTTTGGATTTCGGTATTTCTTATTTTTAGGATTCCTGGAACCCTTAGCAAAACGCTTGTTAGTCAAGCGAATTAGGTTTTCAGAAGCTGACAATACTTCATCTTCAGGATTGATGACAATTTTGCCGTCAGATAGTTCAGCTAAATGACCAAAAATAACTTTATCATCAACCGTGTCTTTGTTCCAGTTGAGGAAACATTTTTTCATGTGATTGGCGATCACATAAACCAATGCTTGTTTTAAGTCTCCTTCTTCCCATTCAACGATTACGTCTATCATGCCCTTTATGTTGTTTCCATAGAAACGGTATTTAGGGAACGATTGCGGGTAAGCCAAAGGAGTTGGAGGTGCTGCAAGCACTTCGGCATCTGGTTTTGGGAAAGGCGCATCAACATCTAATTTAAAATCAGACATGATAAAAAGCTGATCCCAAAGTTTGTGCTGAAAGTCAGCTACGTCTCTTAAGTGTGGGTTTAGGTTGCCCATAATGCCAATGATGGCTTGGGCCTGTTTGTTGCGTTCTTCTTTGTCTTCTTCAGCTAAAACTTGCTGAATCATTTTGTGAATGTGGCGGCCATATTCAGGAATGGCTAGCATTGAACGCTCTGTGTTGTATTGAAGATTGTCTATCAAGAGGGAAATTTATGAGGTAAAATTAATAAAAAATAACTTAGAGTTGGATGATGTTTGGGATTTTCGATGCTTGTTTGTGTTTTTGAATGATAATATCTGGACTTCCAAACTTGCCTGCAATGGAAATACTGGTGTATTTTCCTTTGCTGGAAGCCCTAACATTGACCTCTACTTTATCGTTTTCAAACAAATCCAACAGAGTCGTTTTATCCGAATCCGAAGAAGGGATGATAAATTTAAAAACATAAACACCAGGCCATGTATTGCTTTCTAATAATTGCTGGTGAAATCGGTCGTAAAACGACTCGTCTTTAGGCTTTTGTTGCATAAGGCAAATATACAGTTTTAGATAAGGCAACAATTAACGACATTTGTACATGCTTAAACACAAAAGAATCGTATTGACTGGAGGGCCATCAAGTGGCAAGACAAGTCTGTTGAATCACATGCAACATCCAGACATACATTGTTTTGAAGAAGTATCTAGAGACCTCATTGGCAAAGCTCAAGCCAAAGGCGTCACACAACCATTCTTAGACAACCCGCTGGGTTTTAGTGAAGCCCTTTTTGAACGCCGTTTGCATGACTACTTTGAGGATAAAAAAAATAAAATGCATGTCTATGACAGGGGAATCCACGACGTGGTAGCCTATCTAAATGCAATTGGAGACGACGCTCCTTGTGGTATGTTGGATGACTGTAGTAACTACAGTTATGATACTGTTTTTGTATTTCCGCCATGGGAAGCGATTTTTACACAAGATGTCGAGCGCATGGAAGTATTTGAGGAGGCAATACATTTTCATAAAGCCCTCGTAGAAACCTATACCCATTTTGGTATGCAGTATATAGAAGTACCCAAGTTGAGTATCGAAGAACGACTTCGTTTTGTAATGGATCACCTATGAAAAACGGCATATATGACATTCTAAAAAGCCATTGGCATGCCTCGGAATTTCGCCCGGGACAAAAAGAGGCCATAACTGCTGTCTTAGACAATAAAGACTGCCTTGTTGTTTTGCCTACAGGCGGCGGAAAAAGTTTGTGCTACCAATTGCCTGCCCTTACAAAGCCAGGCTTGTGTGTCGTCATAAGCCCATTGATAGCGCTTATGAGCGATCAAGTGGAAAGCCTTAAAAAAAAGGAGGTTCGTGCCATGAATCTGTCCGGTCCCATGCGTGAAGACGACCTCGTAACCGCACTAGACAATTGTAAATTTGGCGGCTTTAAATTCTTATATCTATCGCCAGAAAGGGCACAGCACCCCTTGGTTCAAGATCGCTTGTCTGAAATGCAACTCTGCCTATTGGCCATTGACGAAGCCCATTGCATCTCTGAATGGGGGCATGACTTCAGACCCGCTTACCGAGAAATTATTGGACTGAAAAACAAGCTTTCCAACACACCAACAATTGCGCTAACCGCAACTGCTACCAAAAGGGTCAAAGAAGATATTTGCAAGGCACTTGAACTAGCAAAACCTGTGCAAATAACAGATTCATTTGATAGGCCAAATATTGAAATAAAGGTCCTGAAAACAACTAATAAGCTGGAAGCCATTTCAGAAGCCCTAGCGCCAAAAGGTACGCCTGCAATTGTATATGCGGGAACTAGAAAAAGTGTTGAGCTTTTGAGCACTCACCTAAACAATATGGGGCACCAAACAAACTTTTTCCATGGAGGTGCACTAGCCAAAGAAAAACGTATAGCAAATTGGATGCAAGAAAAAACGCCTGTTATGGTGGCCACTTCGGCATTCGGTATGGGGATTGACAAATCAAATGTGCAACGGGTTGTACACGCCACACTCCCGTTTAGCATGGAGCAGTACTATCAAGAAATTGGACGTTGTGGAAGAGACAGAAGTGCCGCAAAAGCCACCTTACTGATTGAAGACGGTGATGATTATAAGCTATGGAACAGCACTACCGCAAGTATTCCCAGTGTTGAGGCCATCAAGAAAACATACAAACACCTATGTCATTATTTTGACATCGCCTATGGCGAAAAACCAGATGATATTTTGGTGTTCAATCACGCCCTTTTTTGTGAGCGCTATGAATTAAAACACAGAACTACCTATCATGTGCTCAAAGTATTAGAGCGAGGACAATTGCTTACACTAACCCAATACGACAAACCGAAAACCACATTAAAACTACTGCACAAACACATAAAGAAAGAGCATATATTTGTAGATTATTTGTTGCGAAATATAGGCGGTATTACAGACAGGTTTCAAGATATTAACTTAGATAAAATAGCCCTCAAAAGCGGTGTGGGTTTGCGCAATGCCATTGAATGTATTAAACAATTAGAAAAACAAGGCGATGCCGATGTGCAGCAACTTCATGCAGATAGTGGAATTACGTTTCATGTACCGCGAGAAGATAAAATAAGCTTGATGCCCGTTTTACATCAATTAAATACGCTTACTGAAGAAAAAAAGCGTTTGGCTGGTGCCATTTGGAAATATGCCTCTGCCGATACTTGTTATCGAAAAAAATTGCTACACTACTTTGGTGAAACTTATAAAAAAAGCTGTGGCAGCTGCTCCAACTGCGTAGTTGAAAAAAGCCCGATAGCTAAAATAATCAGCTACCTAAAAGAAACACTCTCGCGTGAAGATGCACTATCTTTGGAACAGTTAAGTAAAGATGCGCCATTTGACAGAATACAATTGGCGGTGGCCTTAGACGAAATGTGTGCAGAAGAGATGGTGATTCAAGAAACACCAAACCAATACAAGCTGATATGAGCAAATCCTTACGAGTAGTTTTCATGGGAACACCCGCTTTTGCGGTACCAGGGCTGCGAAGCATCGTGGCTAGTAAGCACGAGCTTGTTGGCGTTGTTACGGCACCTGACCGCCCTGCTGGACGTGGAAAAAAATTGCGCTTCTCAGCTGTAAAAGACGCTGCACTGGAATACAATATCCCATTATTTCAACCTGAAAAACTATCGTCAGAAGATACGGTTGCGCAACTCAAAGCACTAGAAGCAGACGTCTTTGTTGTTGTTGCCTTTAGAATGTTGCCTAAAGTAGTTTGGGAATTACCAAAACTTGGCACTTTCAACTTACACGCATCACTCCTACCCCAGTATCGAGGAGCTGCGCCTATTCACTGGTCCATAATCAATGGGGAGCAAGTGTCTGGGCTTACCACCTTTTTAATTGATGATAAAATTGATACGGGTGCCATTTTGCTTCAAAAAAAGCTAGACATATTAGCCGAAGACACCATGGGCAGACTCAGCGAACGCATGCAAGTCCACTCAGGCGAATTGATTATTGCTACCCTTGACGGTTTAGCGTCAGGGACATTAAAGCCCTTGCCGCAACAAGAAGCAGCGGCCATCATTGCGGCGCCAAAACTAACTCGGGAGAATACCCAAATTGACTGGACTAAACCGGGGCAAACCATAGTACATTTTATCCATGGTCTAAATCCGTTTCCAACGGCGTGGACGCTAATGGAGAACAATGAGGAAACCGTGCAGGTAAAAATCCAAAATGCACACTTTATTACGGGAACGCCCACTGAAACCCCTGGGCATATTAAAGTTGAAAATAAACAGCTTTATGTAAGCGTTGCAGACGGCTATGTTTATATAGACAAGCTGCAATTACCCAACAAAAAAAGTATGGAAACGGCAGCACTCTTAAACGGGTTTCAGTTTCCAACAACAGCTCGTTTTATGTGATGGTGGGAAAATTACTTATTGCGCATCCATCCCTTCTAGGCGATCCGTCTTTTGGCAGAAGCGTGATTCTTATGGCGGAGCACAATGATGAAAGCTCGTTGGGCTTTGTTGTAAACCAACCCACTCATTACAGTTTGAATGAATTGATCCCTGAATTATCCATTGACTTGCCCATTTACCAAGGTGGACCTGTGGATACCGATCGGTTATTTTACATACATACCATGAAAGATTTACCCAATGCGCAAGCGATTGGTAACAAACTCTTTTGGGGCGGCGACTTGGAGGTGCTTCAAGAAGCAATAATCGAGGAAAAAATAGCTCCTGATCAGCTGCGGTTTTTTTTAGGCTATAGTGGTTGGGGCAAAGGCCAACTGCGACATGAATACAATGAAAAAAGCTGGCTACTGATTAAAAACAACTATAATATTTTTGAGAAGGAGCATCAACTATGGGGAAACATCATGCGAGATATGGGTGGTGAGTACGCCTTATACGCTACTGCACCTAAGCACCCTGGTTTGAACTAACCCACCCAAAAAGTCCTTGTTGAAGTTTTATTGTGATTGATTTATCATAAGTGGTACGGCGATAGCTTGTGACTGGTTGAATACCAACAATAGCATTGGTCATAAAGAGTTCTTGCACACGTTGCAAATCAAAAGGTGAAATGGGCTCCTCCACACAAGAAATATCTAATTTTTTGGCAATCCGTATGATTTGCTTGCGCATAATGCCATCCAAACAACCAGAAGTAATGGGTGGCGTGCGAAGTTTTCCATCTTCTACTATAAAAAGATTTCCGTTGAGAAATTCAACAACTTCCTTTTCATCATTAACCAATATACCGTTATCAAAACCTTGTTCTTGCATAAAGATACTGCCAATAACTTGCAGTGCTTTATTGTTGGATTTTAGGTTTGACAACATGCTTTTTTGCAAATAGTAGTCGTTGAAAAGCTCAACCTTATAGTTTTCAGCAGACAGGTAGTATTCCGAATCAAGTGCTTTGGCCTCTATGACATAACCAACGTCTCTAGTCGTGGGTAAATACGCGCCGCCATCTTTCCGATAAACGGTTAAACGAATACGCCATGCTGCGGCTGTTTCACTTTGTGCTTGTAATACGCGCAAACACTCTTGTTCTAAAAACTCGGGTGTAAATGTCATCGGGATGTCCATGCGGAAAATACGCATAGCAGCCATAAGTCTAAAGTAGTGGTCTTCCCAAAAATGGATATGGTCTTGGCTGTAGCGCAAGGTTTCAAAGACTGCGTCTCCAAAAAGCAAACCGCGATTTTGTGCTGTAAAAACAGGCGACTGAGTAGAAGTAAGCGCGCCGTTGTGGTTTATCATGTTACGAAGAACCTAAAACTTGTTTTAAATCACCTATTTGGCTTTCCCAAAGCATTTTAGTTTCTTCAACTTCATCTTCGTCGGCAAAATCAGTAACCACGACCGAAACGTCTTTGGTGATTTCATCTACCACGATGCGCATTTCAAAGTAACAATCGTCTTGATCATCATCGCCGTTTAACCAGCGAAAGCGAACAAATTCATTGGCTTTCTTGCGGAGCAGAAGGGCGTCTTCTTCGGAATCGTCCCAAAAAAAGGAATATTTTTCTGTTCGTGCGTTGACATTATCAGCAAACCATTCTGACAGCCCAGAGGGTGTGTGCATGTACTGATAGAGAAGTTGTGGGGAGGCTTGAATTACAAATTCAATCTCGAATTGTGTTTTTGACATAGGTTATAAAACGTCCAATATATAGATTTATGATGACCTTTAAAAGAAATGGTTGAAAAACCGAGATAAATTGGGAAAACAAATTGTTATATTTGCGCCGCTTTGGCGAGGTAGCTCAGCCGGTTAGAGCGTCGGATTCATAACCCGGAGGTCGGGAG
>QXZR01000049.1 GCA_009886265.1 Flavobacteriaceae bacterium | reverse complement strand
AACCGCTTACAACACAGGCACTAACCACAATAACGCATCTGGGTATCCAAGTACAGACTTAGCTGACCAGTTGAAAACTGTAGCAAGACTTATGCGTGGAGGTATAGACACAAAAATCTATATGGTTACCATTGGCGGATTTGACACCCACAACAATCAAAATGAGAGTAGCGGAAATGTAAATGGTAAGCACACAGAACTGCTAACAGAACTTTCAGGAGCTGTAGATGCCTTTATTGAAGATATAAATTCAGACTCCATAGGAGACGATGTGGTTGGACTTACTTTTTCTGAATTTGGTAGAAAAGCAAAACAGAATGGAAATTTAGGTACTGACCACGGCGAAATTGCACCTATGTTTGTTTTTGGAAAAGCAGTACAGCGCGGTGTTTCAGGAAATAACGTTGACTTAACAGAAGCCACTAGCAATAATAACTGGCAAATAAAAACAGTCCAACACGATTACAGACAAGTTTTTTCGACCTTAATGCAAGACTTCTTGGGTGCTGATAACAATGTTGTTGACAATGCATTTTTTGACCATACAAACACTAAAAGTTTTACAGACGATAAGGTGTCTGAAATTGTAAAAACTTCTTATTTTGTTGAACCCTCCTGTTATGCATTAAGTGCAAACAAAACGCCCGAAAAATCCATTTGGGCTGTTTATCCTAACCCTGTCTATGACAAACTTTATATTGATTCGTTTGCAGATGCTAACGATGTAAAGTACAAGCTTTTCGAAACAAGCGGTAGGTTATTAGGACAAGGAAGTGTAAATCTAAACAGAGGATATGGGGCAATAGATGTATCACATTTGAATAATGGTGTTTACGTGTTATCGCTTTCCGACGGTGTTCATTCAGCAACTAAAAAAATCATTAAGGGGAACGCTTAAGTTGACGCTTTACTCCTGCATATAAACAACATACTAGGTATCATTAAAAGCATTTGCGTGTTTTTGCTAGTGCTATTTGTTGCTGATTTTTACGTATAAAGGATTAATCTACCACGTAACGAATTTAATTTTTGATTACGCAATGCCAAAAAAATTACAGTGCCGCTATGGTATTTTTTAACGTTTTTATGATAACATCTTACTTGATGAATCCCTATTTTTAACTTAGATTTACTGCTTTAAACATCATACATCATTTAATCAAACCACTACTACCATTGCTTTTAAGACTTATAACTGTTGTCGTTTGCTTAAACTCTTGCACATTTTCTAAACCTAAGCAAGAGGAACAAAAAAAAATGCCTGTGTCTGAAAATCACTCAAAAATAACATCACACACACTAAAAAACGCAAATGGCGTACGTGTGGAAATATTAAACCTTGGCGGCATCATCAAATCAATAAAAACACCTAATAAGCACGGTGTATTAGAAGATGTTGTTTTAGGGTTTGATACCGCTGCTGATTACCTAAAGCCTCACCCCTACTTCGGAGCGATTGCTGGCAGATATGCCAACAGAATTGACAACGGTACTTTTACATTGGATAACAAAACATATACCCTTGCGCAAAATAATGGCTCAAACCATTTGCATGGAGGAATCGTGGGTTTTGATAAAGTTCTGTGGGATGTTAGTCCCTTTGAACACGAAGACGGAGTTGGCGTTACGCTTCATTACCTATCTGAAGATATGGAAGAAGGGTATCCCGGAAACTTGGATGTTACCGTTACCTATACGCTTACGCATGACAACACTTTAAAAGTTGGCTACAAAGCAACCACAGATAAAAAAACAATTCTAAACCTGACACAACACAGCTACTTTAATTTATCAGGAGATTTTTCAAACGATATTCTAGATCACGAATTACAAATTAACGCCTCACAATATTTACCCTTAAACCAAAATCAGATTCCAGTTGGAACGGTAGAAAAAGTAAAAAGCACGCCTTTCGATTTTCAAAATCCCAAACCCATTGGAAAAGATATTGCAGTCGAAAATGCACAGCTTGAAATAGGCAAAGGATATGATCATTGCTGGGTATTTGACTCCAAAGGACTAACAAAGGTGGCTCGTGTATACCATCCTAAAAGTGGTAGGGTAATGGAAGTTTTTACGGACCAACCAGGAGTACAACTCTATACTGCAAACTTTTTAGACGGAACTATTCCATCAAAAAATGGTGGTTTTTATGAAGCTAGATCTGGTTTTTGTTTAGAAACACAACAGTTTCCAAATGCACCAAATCAAGCGGAATTTCCATCCACAATTTTAAATCCTAATGAAACATTTTCGAGTGAAACTTGGTTTAAGTTTCATGTAAAAGAACAAGAATAACTGATGACAATAAAACATTCCGAAGCTGATATAATTGTAAAATCGCCAGGTAGAATAAACCTAATTGGCGAACATATTGACTATAACGGCGGACACGTATTGCCCGCAGCGATTGACCGAAAAGTCACCATGTGGTTTCGTAAAAAGGACACCAATCTTTGTAGGGTAAACTCGGAAGACGAGGGTGCCTTTACTTTTGATATTGAACAACCGCTTACAATAAGCGACACCCATTGGGAAAACTATGTTTTGGGAGTTGTAGATGGCATTCAAAAAGCACGCCCTGGAAAACTAGCGGGGTTTGATTGTGATATTTCTAGTGAACTGCCCATAGGTGCAGGTATTAGTTCCTCTGCCGCATTAGAGTGCGGGGTTGCAAAAGGGCTTAATGCCTTATTTGATTTAGAGCTTTCTGACTTAGAACTCATTGAAATATCAAGGATGGCAGAACACAATTTTGTAGGAACCAAATGCGGTGTCATGGATCAGTTTGCAGTGACCATGGGCAAAGAAAATAAGCTCCTTTTACTTAATTGCGAAAGCTTAGACTACAAGCTTATTGATGCGGAGTTTGCTCCTTATAAAATAGTACTGCTCAACACCAACGTGTCACATAACCTAGCGTCGAGTGAATACAACACCCGCAGAGCAGCATGCGAACACGCACTAAGCATCATACAAAAAGACCATCCCGAATATAAATTTTTAGC
>QXZR01000048.1 GCA_009886265.1 Flavobacteriaceae bacterium | reverse complement strand
TAAGTTCTGGACGTCCACCTGTAACACCACTTGACTGATTGGGCTGTTGCAAAGAATGCGTCACATCCAGTATGGTAGGTGCCATGGACTTCATCACGGGTATACCCCTAAAGTCTACTACCATATCTTGATAGCCAAACATGGTGCCTCGATCTGTTATCCATACGTTGTCATTTCCTGAGTCGGTGACTTTACGCACAGCATGCTCCATGCTTTCGGGACTCATAAATTGTCCTTTCTTTAGGTTGACGTACTTGCCCGTGTTGGCAGCAGCAACGACTAAATCTGTTTGTCTTACCAAAAAAGCTGGAATCTGAAGCACGTCTACATATTGGGCTGCTTTTTCAGCATCTGAAACTTCGTGTATGTCCGTTACGGTAGGTACATCAAAGGTTTTACCTACTTTTTGGAGAATTTTAAGTGCTTTATCATCACCAATTCCAGTAAAGCTATCGACACGACTTCTGTTGGCTTTTTTGAAACTTCCCTTAAAAACAAGTGGAATATGCAGTTTGTCTGTGACCGTAACGATCTGCTCAGCAATGCGTAATGCCATGTCCTCTCCTTCGATAGCACAAGGTCCTGCGAGTAAGAAAAACGAATTGGATTGCGCTTGTCGCGCGGTAAATGTCTTCATCCTACAAAAATAGGGATTATACGTAAGTAATACACAACCAACTCCATTGGAAAATAATGTACATTTGTGCCGCCAAAAAAAGCTATGCAAAATATTCGAAATATTGCCATTATCGCCCACGTTGATCACGGCAAAACAACACTAGTAGACAAAATACTTCATCATTGCCAATTGTTTCGCGAAAATGAAACCAAAGGAGAACTCATTCTAGACAACAACGATTTGGAGCGAGAGCGAGGTATTACCATCTTGTCTAAAAATGTTTCTGTTCAATACAAAGACACCAAGATTAATATCATTGACACGCCTGGTCACGCCGATTTTGGCGGAGAAGTAGAGCGTGTATTGAATATGGCCGACGGTGTTCTTCTGTTGGTAGATGCTTTCGAAGGACCTATGCCGCAAACACGCTTTGTGTTGCAAAAGGCGATCAATCTAAAGTTGAAGCCCATTGTGGTTGTCAATAAGGTAGATAAAGAAAACTGTACGCCAGAAGAAGTATACGAGGCTGTTTTTGACCTGATGTTTGAACTTGGAGCAGAAGAATGGCAGTTGGATTTTCCTGTGTTGTACGGATCGGCAAAAAACAATTGGATGTCTGACGATTGGAAAAACCAAACAGACACTGTTGCACCATTGTTAGATGCTGTTGTTGAACATATTCCAACACCCAAAATCACAGAAGGAAATACCCAAATGCTGATAACATCTTTAGACTTCTCTTCTTTTACAGGGCGAATTGCCATTGGAAGATTGCACCGTGGTGTGCTAAAGGCTTCTGATACGGTTTCGCTTGTTAAGCGCGACGGGTCTGTAGTGAAGTCAAAAATTAAAGAATTATTGGTTTTTGATGGATTGGGCAGAAAAAAAGTAGATGAAGTAGCCGCAGGAGACTTGTGTGCTGTTGTGGGGCTTGAAGATTTTGAAATTGGCGATACCATTGCTGATGTTGAGGCACCTGAAGCCTTGCCGACCATCGCTATTGATGAGCCTACCATGAGCATGTTGTTCACCATCAACGATTCTCCATTTTTTGGAAAAGAGGGTAAATTTGTCACTTCACGACACATCAAGGATCGTTTGGAGCGCGAACTGGAACGCAATTTGGCCATGCGCCTGGAAGAAACAAACGCAGCAGATAAATTCATGGTTTATGGACGCGGTGTTTTACACCTATCTGTTTTGATTGAAACCATGCGCCGTGAGGGGTATGAGTTACAAATAGGGCAGCCACAGGTGATCATCAAAGACATTGATGGTAAAAAATGTGAGCCCATCGAAGAGTTGACTATCGACCTTCCCGAAGAAGTTTCTGGGAAAGCAGTAGAAATGGTAACCATGCGCAAAGGAGAAATGACAGCCATGGAGCCAAAAGGCGGACGTATGATGTGTTCGTTTAAAATTCCATCAAGAGGCATCATTGGACTTAGAAATCAATTGTTAACGGCTACGGCTGGTGAAGCTATCATGAACCATAGGTTTGTTGACTACGAACCCTATAAGGGAGAAATTCCAGGACGCATAAATGGATCTTTGATTTCTATGGAAAAAGGAACTGCAATCCCATATTCTTTAGACAAGCTTCAAGATAGGGGCAAGTTTTTTGTGCCACCAGGCGATGAAATATATACCGGTCAGGTAATAGGAGAGAATTCCCGTGCAGATGATCTCGTGGTAAATGTCACCAAAACCAAAAAACTTTCAAACGTACGTGCATCAGGGTCTGATGACAAGGTAAAACTGGCTCCGCCAATTACCTTTAGCCTTGAAGAAGCCTTGGAATATATTCAAAAAGATGAATATGTAGAGGTAACGCCAAACTCGCTTCGCTTACGTAAAATATACCTTGATGAAAACGAGCGAAAACGTCGTGGAAAACAACTTGGATAATTAATTTACTAAGTTTACGTTTTCTGATTTAGTAATATTCATGGTCTAATCACTGTG
>QXZR01000047.1:1682-2611 GCA_009886265.1 Flavobacteriaceae bacterium | reverse complement strand
GTTGTTATGCGCTGCTCATTTGTGTCTAACAAGCCCATATCAATATTGAGCCACTGCAATGTAGCCTTGAGTTTGTCGTTTAAAAATGATTTTTGGATACTTAGGTTAGGGGTATAGTATCTTGAATCTTCGCCTTGTGCCGTTACCCTGTCCGAAATATAATTTATGGAAAACTGAAGTGTTGCATTCTCCCAAAACCGGTAATTGGCATTCGCATTAAAACTGTAAACCGTTGTATTGGTATTAACAGGATTGTTATCAAACGAACCGTTGAGATTATAATGATAGATGTTTCCACCAATAAACGCATCCGATTTAGCTGTAAGCTTTAGTTGCGTTCCAAACTCAACACCAAAGGTTTTTGCATCGCCAACGTTTGAATAAATACGGTTTAGTATGTTGTCGCTATACACCGTGTTCACTCGGTTTATCAAATTTTTGGTACTGCGGTAATAGGCAGTAGCAAAAAAGCTGTTTTCTTCCGATAGTTTCTTGTCTATGCCCAACTCAATTAAATCAATAAATTCAGGCCTTAGATCAGGATCTCCTTGCTCTAGGGTTTCGGCATGTTCACGTTCTGGAAAAGGGTTCATTTTAAAGGTTGTGGTGCGCGCTACGCGTTTGCTGTATGCTAATTTGGCTTTGGTGTTTTCGTTTACTGCATAACTGATTGAAGCCGATGGGTATGCCTTGGTAAATGCATAATTGCGTGTATCGTCGATTGTATTTGCTTTGTCTCTAAGCATCAAATCTCGATTCATCTGCTCAATCCGTATGCCCGCATTGTAACTAAACGCACCTTTTGATGCTGATAGTTGCCCATAAACCGCATGAATTTCACGTACTAAATTCACCTTACTTGAAAATGCTGGCAACATCACAAATGGATCGTTAAAGCTTGTGCGGCGCTCGTAGAGAAAATCGCCTTT
>QXZR01000047.1:0-1672 GCA_009886265.1 Flavobacteriaceae bacterium | reverse complement strand
TTTCGGAACTGATAGCCCACCGCAACTTCACCGCCTTTAAAAGGAGAAAAAAAATAATCCAATTGTGCTCGTAAGCCATATAATGGGTTGTCGTTTGTGTTGTATTCATCTTGGTGTAACACGCTATTATCAGGATGCCCTAGGTTTTGATTTACGGTAGGTCCACCCAATAGCGTATACTCATACAATATAGAAAGCGAAAGTTCAGAGTTGTTTTGAAAAACACGGGCGTAATCTATATTACCCAAAATAAAATCACTTTTTCGCTCTCTTAGGTTATGATTAAAATAGGAGGGAAGGCTAGTAATATTATTGCTGCCGTTTGGCGTAATTTTTTGATTGTTGTAATAAACGATATCTGCCAATCGCTTTTTTGATCTTTTTCCAGCATAAAAACCAACCGATAATTCGTTTGATGTGTTGGGAGTATATTCTAAAGTGAAACGACCGTTGTAGTTGGTTTCATCAAAACTGCGTTCACCAGTCGATGGAAGCCCCGTAAATACATCATCAATTATGGTGTACACATTTCCTTCGCGTCTGCCACCCAAATCGTTTCTTTGGTAATTTGCTCCGATGGAAACATGCAGCTTTTCTGAATTCACATTATAAGTTCCGTCAATTCCAAAGCGTTGGTGTGCTAATTCGTTTCCATAGGTTTCTATTGAGGGAAAGCCTCCTTTGAGGCTTAGCTGACTAAAAACCCCTTCTGTAGCACCTTTATTGGTAATGATATTGATGATTCCAGCCTTGCCTTCAGGATCATATTTGGCAGACGGGGCAGTGATGAGTTCTATGCTGCTAATAGCATTTGCAGGTAGTTGTGCCATGATAGCAGTTGGGTTGCTCTGCGTTGGCTTGCCATTGACCAATACCACAAAGCCACTGCTTCCTCTAACCATTAGTTCGCCATTGCCACTAAAACTTACGGCAGGCAGGTTTTTTAAAACATCTAGCCCCGTTCCTCCTTGTGCGTTCTTAAATGCTTGCGCATTGTAAACCTGTTTGTCAATTTTATTGATGATGGTTTTTCGTTTGGTTGAAATAACTACATCGTCCAACTGATTGCCTAAGGTTAGTTTTATTGTTCCAAGATTTAGGGCCTTATCAAATAAAATGTTTGCAGTTTTGGAGACTTCATAGCCAATAAAGGAAACCTCTAGGTTGTATTTTCCAGATTTGAGATTGTCAATTTCGATTATACCACTAGCTTCTGAAACAACACCCGACACCAATGTGCCGTTGCTGTTGTATAAGGCTGCGGTGGCGTATTCTAACGGATTGCCCAGCTCATCTGTAATAGTCGCTTTTAATTGAGAAAATCCCAACTGGAAACAAAATAGGATTAAAGCAAGGAGTAGCGCAGAAATGCTTGAGGTAAAAGGGCGTTTTATCACATTTTTTTATTGAATGTCAAATTTAAAATAAAAGTATTAGTTTTAAGGATATTAAATTTTAAATAAACACTAAACATGAAAAATACCATCATTATTGTCTTGTTTGTTGCTGCAATGATTTCTTGTACCAACCCAAAACAATCGGCGACTGAAAACGCGGAAGCGACTGAATTCATTTACCAACCCACATACCAATCTTCTTTTGAGATGGGCAGTGACGAAAAGGTGCTCCTTATTCAAGAAATGCACCAACACCTTATCAACAAAGATCATGA
>QXZR01000046.1 GCA_009886265.1 Flavobacteriaceae bacterium | reverse complement strand
AAGCCAACACATCTGAAACTGTTGCTGCATTAGCTTCAATTAGGTGTCGGGCCATAAGACCACGTGCTTTTTTAGCGAAGAAGGAAATGATTTTGAGCTTACCGTTTTTGAAGTCCTTAAAAACTGGGCTGATTACAAGATTATCGAGTGCTTTAAAATCTATAGCACTAGCATATTCTTTACTGGCTAAATTAATTACCAGTTCGTCTGTAGTCAGCTCATTTTTTAGATGTGCAGTTAGTTTATCCTTCCAAAAAGCATAAAGGGTTTTATTTCCATTGATGCCAAATGAGGTGCCCATTTCCAAACGATAGGGTTGCATCAAGTCCAATGGCTTTAAGAAACCATAAAGTCCCGACAAGATACGAAGGCTGTTTTGTGCGACACCAATAGTCGTTTCGCCTAGTGTATACGCATCCAAACCCGTATAAACATCTCCATTAAAGGCAAACACAGCAGGCCGCGCATTGTCGGCAGTAAAAGGCGTCGTAAAATCTTGATTTCGCTCCCAGTTTAAGGCAGCTAATTTTTCTGAAATACCCATAAGCAATTGCAACTCTGACGGCTTCTTTAATCGCAGGGCAGCATTCAACTCTTTAGCATCAGCTAAGAAAGTTGGCTGGCTAATTTCGGCAGTTGGAAGAGAACTTGCGTAGTCAAGTGACTTGGCCGGTGAGATAAGAATTTTCATCACTATTATTTTTTTTAAAAATACAATACTAAAATCAAGTTTTCAACTTACTCCTATAAAACAAACTGATAACGCTATTAGGAATTACCTAAGTGCTGGTGTTGGGCGTAGTTGCGCCATTTTTCAATAGCACCATTAAAGTCGTCGGGCAGAGGCGCCATAAAAGACATTTTTTCTTTTGTTTCAGGATGTACAAACCCAAGCGTTTGGGCGTGTAGTGCTTGGCGTGGCAACTGCTTAAAGCTATTGTCCACAAACTGCTTGTACTTGGTAAATGTAGTTCCCTTTAAAATTTTATTACCACCATAGCGGGAATCATTAAACAAGGTATGACCTATGTGCTTCATATGTGCCCTAATCTGGTGCGTACGCCCTGTTTCCAAGACACACTTTATCAAAGTCACATATCCAAAACGTTCTACTACCTCATAATGGGTAATGGCAGCCTTGCCCTGATCTCCATCTGGAAAGACGGTCATCAGTAACCTATTTTTTGGGTCACGACCCAAATGGCCGTCTACCGTTCCCTTTTCGTCTGCAACATCTCCCCAAACAAGTGCCAAATACTGGCGCTCAGATGTTTTGTCGTGAAATTGCTGCGCCAAATGCGCCATGGCTTTATCTGTTTTAGCTACAACCAAAAGTCCGGAAGTATCCTTATCAATACGATGAACCAATCCAGGTCGATTATTGCTGTTTTTAGGGAGCTGATCAAAATGGTAAATAAGTCCATTTATAAGCGTTCCCGTATAATTCCCATGCCCTGGGTGCACCACAATTCCGGCATCTTTATTAACAACCAAAAGGCTGTCATCTTCAAATACAATATCAAGTGGCATCTCTTCTGGTACGAGTAAATCTTCGTGTGGGGGATGTGCTAAAAAAACACGAACTACATCACCAGCCTTTACGCGATAGTTAGACTTAACCGCTTGGTCATTTACTTGGATATAACCTGCTGTTGCTGCTTGTTGGATTTTATTACGTGTGGCGTTTTCAATGCGATTCATCAAAAACTTGTCCACGCGCAAGGGTTCTTGACCAGCATCTGCACCAAACGAATAGTGTTCGTGAAGTGCGTCTAAATTGTTTTCTTGCTCCATAATTACTCTACTGGTTTCTTTCCGTTACCTAATACCAAATCTACTCGCGATGTTTTGGGAAGCTTGTCGCCAGGCGCAATAGGTGCTTGGTCATAGCGCAATTGCAAAACCATGTCCTTTCCAATATTATCCTGATATAAAATTTCACCTATTTCCAAACCTACAGCACGAAGCGTTGATTCAGCAGATCGCCGTGTGATTTGAATAACATCAGGTAGTATTACCTCGTTGTAGTTTGCTGGATTTAGCGTTAAATATATTTTTCTGTTTTTCTTGACCAATTCGCCTGCAAGAGGCGTTTGCTCAATTACGGCAAAAGGGGCATAACCCGGATTAAATCGAGCAGAATCAATAACCTCATAGTTAAGGTCTTGGTCTTGCAACAGCTCTTGTGCATCAGTAATGGTCATGGTATTTAGGTCAGGAACTTCAATAAAATCCCCTTGGCGGGTATGCCAATTGAGTCCGTAAAAAGTCAACAGCAACAGCGCTGTGATAGCAATAAGCACCAAAAGCAAGTTCCAAAAAAAAGCCCTGCTGAATAAAAAACGTAAGAAGTGAAGCATAAGATGTTTCAATGAAGTTCAAAAATAATGATATTTGCGGTATGAAGAAGCACATTGCTGTAGTAATGGGCGGAACCACATCCGAGCATGCTATTTCGATTAAGAGTGGACAGGTTGTTATAGACAACATCCCTGACGGTATTTTTGATGTAAAGCCCGTAGTTATATCTGCTGAAAAGTGGACTGTTAATCACAAGGGTAACGTACTAGCGCTAAATCAAACTGATTTTTCTTATCAATATGAAGGGAAAAAATATGTTTTTGATGCTGTTTTTATTGCCGTTCACGGCGCGCCAGGCGAAAATGGCGTGCTTCAAAAAGTCTTGGATAAGGCAAAAGTGCCCTACACGGGCTGCTCCGCAGCGGTGTCTGAACTAACTTACAACAAGCATAAAACCCTAGAAAAACTTCGACCACACGGCATCGCCATGGCTAAGAACACAATTATTGATTCCAATTCGAATTGGAACAGCAAAACGCTAGCCATAAGCATTGGGCTACCCTGCTTTGTAAAGGCTAACAAGGCCGGCAGCAGCTTTGGCGTTGTCAAAGTCAACAAGCTGGAAGAAATGTCAGCAGCCATAAGTACCGCACTGGCTGAAGACGATGAAGTATTGATTGAAAGTTACTTATCCGGAACAGAGGTTTCCATAGGCGTAATTGAATATCAAGGAAAAGTTCAGGTTTTGGCGCCTACTGAAATTGTTACGCACAGTGATTTCTTTGATTATGCTGCCAAATATGAGGGGAACTCTGAGGAAATAACTCCCGCCAGACTATCCCCTGTACAATTACAAAACCTTAATACAACTTCCCAAAAAGTATTCAATTTATTGGGTGTAAAGGGTATTAGCAGGAGTGATTTTATCTTTATGGGTGACACTCCTTATTTTCTAGAACTCAATAGCATTCCTGGACTCACAGCACAAAGCTTACTGCCCATGCAAGCCCAACATGCAGGGATCGCAT
>QXZR01000045.1 GCA_009886265.1 Flavobacteriaceae bacterium | reverse complement strand
TTTTACTAATTTAGTACTGAACAAAACCCAAATCTGTTCTTCATTTTTTTATACGATTTACAAAGGACTTGTTTGGTGTGTTCATTGCTTTCTCAAAAGCGGCAATTCAAACATTAACCTTTAAATCTCTTATTATGAATTCAGAACTAAAATTAACTTCTGTTGGCATCAGCTACCTAAATCAAGCAAGAAAATGGACCTATTTCTTATCCATTATAGGCTTTATCTTTACTGGCCTTATTGTGCTGATGGCTTTATTTTTTAGCAGCTTTATGGCCATGTTTAGTGGTATGGACAGCAGCTATGGAGTCAGCGAATTTACTTCAATGGGAACAGGAATGGTAACTGTTTTCTATCTCTTTTTTGCACTTTTATACTTTTTTCTCAGCTTGTATTTATACCGTTTTTCAAAGCGAGTCAAAGGGGCAATAAATGAAGAGGACAGCTCCCAATTGGAAGATGGGCTGAAAAACCTGAAGTCCTATTGGAAATTAACGGGAATTTTAACGGTAGTCGCGTTGGGCGTATATGTCTTATTTTTCCTAATAAGCATACTGTTTGGGGCAGCAGCATTTGCTGGTGCATAGGACTTATAAAAAGCCCTTTTCCTGCATCCATTCGTCATTGTACATCTTACCTACATAACGACTGCCTGAGTCGTGCAGTAGGACCACAACCACGTCGTCGGGACCAAAGTGCTTTTTGAGTTGCAATACTCCCTTAACAGCCGCGCCACAGGAGTTTCCAGCAAAGATGCCTTCCTCGCGGGCTAGCTTACGTGTGTATACCGCAGCGTCTTTATCGGTGACTTTTTCAAAACCATCAATAATCTCAAAGTTCACATTTTCGGGTAATATATCTTCGCCTATCCCTTCTGTGATGTAGGGGTATATTTCCTTTTCATCAAAAATGCCGGTTTCGTGGTATTTCTTAAAGACAGAGCCATAAGTGTCTATGCCCCATATTTTAATGTCGGGGTTTTGCTCTTTTAGGTATTTGCCGACACCAGAAATGGTACCACCCGTGCCAACACCCACCACAAAGTGTGTGATTTTTCCTCCCGTTTGTTTCCAAATTTCAGGGCCTGTTTGTTCGTAATGTGCTACCGTATTGGAGGGGTTGTCGTATTGGTTTACATACCAGGCATTTGGGGTTTCCTCCCCTATGCGCTTGGAGGTTGAATAATAAGATCTTGGATCATCGGGCGCAACATCTGTGGGACACACGATAACCTCCGCACCAACAGCACGCAGTATATCAAACTTTTCTTTGGACTGTTTGTCTGTGGAAACACAAATCAGTTTATAGCCCTTAATGATTGCAGCAAGTGCCAATCCCATACCCGTATTTCCTGAAGTACCCTCAACTATGGTTCCACCAGGTTTGAGACGGCCATCTGCCTCGGCATCTTCAACCATTTTTAAGGCCATGCGGTCTTTGACAGAATTTCCAGGATTGAAAAACTCAACTTTGGCCAAAACCAAAGCATCTATTTCAGAAGTAATTTTATTAAGCTTAATAAGTGGTGTATTTCCAATAGCACCTAAGATATTGTCTATGTATTGCATCTGGCAAAGGTAAGTAATGGAGATGCGCTAACCAATGCCTAGGGATTGATTTTGAGCACTTGCGTTGGTGGTATCCTTGAAATAATAAAAGAAGGCAACACCAAAAGCACCAAGCAGACAGCCAGTGTTAGACCGTTGAGCCATAGCACAGTGGTAACATCCATATAGACGGGCACTTCTTTTACGTAATAGGTGTTGGGATCAAGTGACATAAAGCCTGTCTGGTGTTGCAAGAACAACAAACCCAAACCAATCAAGTTGCCCCAAATAAGTCCAACGCCTATCAAATAAGCACCTTGTATAAGGAAGAGTTGTTGCAACGAACCCACCTTAGCCCCCAATACACGTGCTATGCCAATGAGTTGTGTCTGCTCCAAAATAAGCACCAACAGCGCCGTAATCATGTTAACACCACCTACGATTATCATGATGATGATAATCAGGGATATGTTTGTGCCAAACAACTTAATCCAATTGAAAATTTCTGGAAACTGCTCTTCGACGTGCTGCACATCTACAATAGCATCAATACTGTCATAAATGGTATTGGTATCAAGGTCTAAATTGGTGTCATCGTGGAGAAAAATCTCAAAAGCACCAACTTGATTTTCATCCCACCCATACAATGAACGGACGATATCTATATGCCCTAAAACATAGGTGTCGTCGTAGTCAGCAAAACCCGTTTCAAACAAACCTACGATGGTACAACTTCTGCGCTTGGGCATGGTTGTCTGTGAGGAAGCAAAGTAAAGCGGTACCCTATCCCCTACTGTTAGGGATAGTTTTTTTGCCAATTCTGCCGATATCCAAATGTCATTTTTGGTTGGCAAGGCAATGGTGTCAGACATTCCAAAAAAGGAAAAGAAGTCGGTATTAAAATTTTCATCAATGCCTTTAAAAACGATGCCGTCAAATGCGGTATTGTTTAGGATAACGCCCGGCACATAAGCAACTGACTGAACCGCAAGCGTATTGGGCAATTGTTGCAGTTGGTTTTGATAAGCAATTGTGTTATCTAGTGACCTTAGGGTTTCTTGATGCTGGCTATTTCCAAGGGCAGTTACACGCACGTGACCGCTAAATGCGGCTACTTTGTCTCCGATTTTATTTTTAAGCCCAACACCTGTGCCCAAGGCAATAAGCATGGTAATCACACCCAAAGCAATGGCTATGATTCCAATGGAAATTATGGGACCGGAAACACTGCGTTTGTGCTTTCGGTTTCCAATGATACGCTTTGCAATAAACCAAGTAAAACCCACTGTTATAATTAAAGGTTAAATGTAATACTTATTGTGGCAAAGCTGCTTTCAATCGTTCTACCATGGTGTAGACCGCTGGACAAACCGCCACGTTCTTTGCTGTTATTTGGGTTATTTGATGAAATTTCGCCCTGTTGGTGTGTGGGAACTCACGACAGGCTTTGGGTCGGTCTTCGTAAATACCGCAATAGTTGTCTGCCCCTAAAAACGGGCAAGGCAGTTGTCGTAGCACCTTGTCACCATCTTCGTCAACGTGCAAGTATTGGGTTTCAAATTCGGTTGGCTTTAAACGCAATCGTTTGCTGATGCGCTTGATATCGGAAGGAATAAACAAAGGCCCCGTGGTTTTGCAACAGTTTGCACAAGACAAACAGTCTATTTCTTGAAAGACTTCTTCGTGCAACGCCCCCATAACCTTGTCAAGTTGTTTTGGTTTGCGTGCCTTCAATTTTTTTAAGTATTTAGCGTTTTCGTGCGAAACCTTAGCCGCTTGTTCGGGAAGCTTTTCTAGGTCTATCACTAGGGAATTTTAAGGTATTTGTGCGTTTGCAAGGACGCCATCCACTGGGGGTTTTCTAGTACATGCGTAACGATTAGCGGAATGGCCATATCTCTCCTACTCCACTCGGGCTGTAGGTATAACTTACAGGAATCGGCTACGCCTAAAGCTTGTTTTTCGGCAAACTGCAAGTCGTCTTTATTGTATACAATCACTTTCAACTCATCTGCCGCAGTGTAAATTTCTGTTTTTGGCAGCATGCGTTTCTTTGGAGACAGGCAAATCCAATCCCATTTCCCAGAAAGTGGATAGGCACCAGAAGTTTCGATATGGGTTTTCAGACCTACAGCTTGCAAAGCCTCTGTAAGCGGATTCATGTTCCACATAAGGGGTTCGCCGCCAGTAACCACTACGGTATCAGCATACGACTTGGCTTGCGCCACAATTTCTTCAATATAGGTAGGCGGGTGCAAATTAGCATCCCAACTTTCCTTGACATCACACCAGTGACAACCCACATCACAACCGCCAATGCGAATAAAAAAAGCAGCACTGCCTTTGTGATAGCCCTCCCCTTGAATAGTGTAGAATGCTTCCATCAAAGGAAGTGCAAGACCAGCATCAACGGCTTTTTTAAGTTCGGATTGCATTAGTCTTGATTGCGTTGGTAGGCCAACATGGTGTTTTGTAACAGCATGGCAATGGTCATGGGCCCCACACCACCTGGAACAGGTGTTATATAGCTCGCCTTTTCTTTTACCGCATCATAGTGAACATCACCAACAATGACATAGCCTTTAGGATGGTCGGCATCAGGAACGCGTGTAATGCCAACATCAATGATGATGGCTCCGTCCTTGACCATATCGGCCGTTAGAAAATTAGGCACGCCCAATGCGGAAACAACAATATCTGCTTCCTTAGTAATAGCAGCGAGGTTTTGGGTTCTGCTGTGTGTCAGCGTGACCGTAGCATTTCCAGGGTTTCCTTTTTCAGAAAGTAAAATACTCATCGGTCTGCCCACAATATGACTGCGTCCAATGACAACGGCGTGTTTTCCACTGATATCTAGTTTGTAGCGCTTAAGCAATTCCATGATACCAAACGGCGTGGCGGGAATAAAGGTTTGCATACCCAATGCCATTTTACCAAAATTGGTTGGGTGAAATCCATCAACATCTTTATTTGGGTTAATGGCGTGAAGTACCACTTCCTCATCAATGTGCTTGGGCAAAGGCAATTGCACGATAAAGCCATCAAGCAAGGGGTCGTTGTTTAGTTTTTCGATAGTAGCAAGAAGTGCTTCTTGCGAAATGTCATCATCAAGTTTTATTAGGGTTGAGTCGTAGCCTATACGCTCACAAGACCGGACCTTGCTGCCTACATAGGTAAGGCTTGCGCCGTCGTTACCTACAAGTACAGCTGCCAAATGCGGCGGACGCTTTCCGGCATCTTTAATTTCTTTTACCTGTATTGTCAGCTCTTCCTTAATCTGATTTGAGGTGGCCTTTCCATCTAAAATTATACTCATTTTCCAAACATTTGCATCAGCTTGGAAGATTTACCTCCGCGCATCATTTTCATCATCTTACTCATTTGCTCAAACTGTTTCACCAGCTTGTTAATATCGTCCATTTGTAGTCCTGCTCCTTTGGCAATGCGCTTCTTACGACTATAATTCAACAGCTTGGGCTGTTGGCGCTCTTTGGGTGTCATGGAATGTATCAAGGCTTCTACTCCTTTAAAAGCATCTTCGTCAATCTCAGCGCCGTTGAGCGCCTTGCTAGCCCCTGGAATCATCCCAACTAAATCTTTCATGGAACCCATGCGTTGCACTTGCTTGAGCTGGCTTAAAAAGTCATCATAACCAAATTGGTTGTTGGCAATTTTCTTCTCAATGCGCTTGGCTTCTTCTTCGTCGACTTGTTCTTGTGCGCGTTCCACTAGAGATACCACATCGCCCATTCCCAAAATACGATCCGCCATCCTGTTGGGGTGAAAAACATCTAGGGCATCTAATTTTTCACCTGTACCAATAAATTTTATGGGTTTGTCTACAACAGATTTAATCGATAGCGCAGCACCACCGCGTGTATCTCCATCCATTTTGGTAAGCACCACCCCATCAAACTGGAGTAAGTCGTGAAATGCTTTGGCCGTATTCACGGCATCTTGCCCCATCATGGCATCTACCACAAACAGGGTTTCGGTGGGTTTTATTGCCTTATGAATATTGTCAATCTCTTGCATCAATTCCTCGTCCACTGCCAAACGACCTGCGGTATCGACAATTACAACATTGTATTGATTTACTTTGGCGTGTTGCAATGCTTTTTTGGCAATGTCAACAGGGTTTTTATTTTCGGGCGCTGCAAATACAGCAACTTCAATTTGTTCTCCCAAAATCTTTAATTGATCAATAGCAGCTGGCCTGTATATGTCACAAGCTACCAATAGAACACGCTTGGATTGTTTTTCTTTGAGGTGTTTGGCGAGTTTGGCTGAACATGTTGTTTTACCAGAGCCTTGCAAACCACTCATAAGTACCACGGCAGGTTTTCCAGTAACGGAGATATCTTGCTTTTGACCGCCAAGTAGGTCGGTCAACTCATCTTGTACAATTTTGATCAATAACTGACCCGGGTGCAAATCTGACAATACCTTCTGAACGATGGCTTTGTCTTTTACGCGCTGGGTGAAAGATTTGGCGATTTTGAAATTAACATCGGCATCTAACAATGCACGCCGAATTTCTTTCATGGTTTCGGCTACATTAATTTCTGTTATGCGCCCATGCCCTTTAAGGGTTTTTAAGGCGGCATCTAAGCGTTTACTAAACTGTTCAAACATGAATTAAGCTAAAAGGCTAAATTAAGAAATATACTTTTTATGCATCAGAAATATAGCAATAACATGTGGGATGGTAATGGCAGCCAAAAAAGCAAAGAACAATGAAGTCAAAGAGATGATTTCATTATCAACAAATAAAATAGCAGCCGTTAGCCCTATTAAAGATAGTAACCAATACGGAATAGCAGATTTAACATAAGAACGAATAGGACTGGGATCATGTGAATGTAACACTGTTGCTTGTTCTTTGAGCGATGGCAAACTGTGCCACAAAACGAAATAAACCGAAAAAGACCACAGTAGTGAGGTTTGTGAAAAAAGAAGGATTAAAGACAAAAAGCCAATTGCCTGTATGAATAGTTGCGGCTTGATTTGCTTGTAATTAATAATTAAGAACATTGTAAATATACCAGAAGCGAACATCAAAAAACGGTCAAATAAATATCCGGGAGATTGTTCTTGTGTAATTTCTAAAATAATATTTGCCGTCTGAGATTTGTGTGTAAAGAAAAGTAGTGCAAAAAGCATAAAGCCAAAGGCGGCATAGAAGAAATGAACCGTTGCGGATTTGGCAATCGTTTTTTGATACCATTGTTGTTCGCCAAAATGAAATGAACTTATAACTACGAACAACAATAAGGACCAAAGCGGAAAGCGATAGAGTGCAAGAACCATGACAAAAACAAACAAAACATAAATAACAAATAGGTAGCTAAAATGTTGTTTTGTTGTCGTTCTTCTAATTTTTGATACAATGCATAAGTCATTTGCACCATGAATGATACCGATTGTTAACACATTAATAGCAGCCAAAAAGGTCAGAAACGTATCGGGTAATACAACCCCTAAAACTGTAAAAATCAGTGTGATAAGGATTTTTTGGATG
>QXZR01000044.1 GCA_009886265.1 Flavobacteriaceae bacterium | reverse complement strand
TAATATTAGCAAATCGTTAGTAATTACAAATGAAATAATTAAATTTATAAACTAAACTTTTTTATCATGAAACATCTCCTTTCTGTAGCCCTGTTATTTGTATTGGGTTTTGTAAGCGCACAATCGGTCTCCTTTGAAGAATACGATTTAGCTAATGGCTTACATGTCATTCTACATCAAGATAATACAGCTCCTGTAGTAACTACATCTGTTATGTACCATGTCGGTGCTAAAGACGAACAACCTGACAGAACGGGCTTTGCTCATTTTTTCGAACACCTCCTATTTGAGGGTACTAAAAATATTGAAAACGGCGCATGGTTCTCTATAGTAACCGAGAATGGCGGATCTAACAACGCCAATACCACAGACGATCGCACCTATTATTATGAGGTTTTTCCTTCAAACAACCTTGAGCTTGGTCTTTGGATGGAGTCTGAGCGGATGTTACATCCCATAATTGAACAGGACGGCGTGGATACACAAAATGAGGTCGTGAAGGAAGAAAAGCGCTTACGCGTTGACAACCAACCTTATGGTAAGTTTTTGGAAAATGTTAAAAAACATCTGTTTATCAATCACCCTTACCGCTGGACGACCATTGGCGAGATGGATCACCTAGATGCTGCTACTCTAGATGAGTTTTTAGCATTCAATAAAAAATTCTATGTACCAAACAACGCCGTGCTCGTTGTAGCTGGTGACATTGATATTGATGAAACAAAAACAATGGTTGAAGGATATTTTGACTCTATACCTAGAGGAGAGGACATAGAAAGAGTTTCTTTGACCGAAGAACCAATTCAGGAGGAATTAAAAGCAGAAGCCTTTGATAGCAACATTCAGATTCCTGCTATCATTACAGCATACCGTACACCCTCTTTTAAAAGCAGGGAGTCTCGCATACTTGACATGATTTCTACATATTTGAGCGACGGACCAAGTTCTAAGCTCTACAAGCGATTGGTTGATGAAAAGAAAATGGCGCTACAATCAGGGGCCATAAATATCGCGCAAGAAGACTATGGAATGTATGTGATTTTCGGATTACCACAAGGAGAATTTAAACTTACAGACTTAATATCTGAAATGGATGATGAAATAGTTAAGATTCAAAAGAATCTAATTTCCGAACGAGATTATCAAAAACTGCTCAATAAGTTTGAAAATGGATTTGTAAGCTCAAATGCTTCAGTGGAAGGCATCGCCAATTCACTTGCCAGATACCACATGCTCTATGGAGACACCAATCTAATCAATAACGAGATTGATATTTACCGCTCCATTACTCGTGAAGAGATAAGAGAGGTAGCCAATAAATATCTGAATACAAACCAGCGCTTGGTACTTGAATATTTACCAGAACCAGAAGAAGCTAATTAAACCTATTATCATGAAAAAATTACTCGTATTATTCACATCCTTATTGGTATTCTCTGCAGTTGGTCAAGTTGATCGAAGTAAACAACCGGTTCCTGGTCCTGCACCCACCATTCAAGTTAAAGAGCCGCAACAATACAAACTAAAAAACGGCCTCACCGTGATGTTGGTTGAAAACAGAAAACTGCCACAAGTAAGTGCAAGTTTAAGTTTGGACAATCCCCCTATTTTAGAAGGAATCAAGGCAGGTTTAACCGAACTCACTGGCAGTTTACTCGGAAAAGGTTCTAAAAAAATAGCAAAAGATGATTTCTATGATGAAGTAGATTTCATGGGTGCCAATATTAGCATTAGTGCATCTGGTGCATTTGCACAATCATTATCCCGCTATTTTGAAAGAACTTTTCAGATGATGGCCGATGCTGCCATAAATCCTAACTTTTCGGAGGAGGAATTTATCAAAGAGCGAGATGTCATTATTGATGCATTGAAATCATCTGAAAAAGACGTTACGACTGCTGCTAGACGCATCGAGAGACTATTGGCCTACGGCGGAAATCACCCCTATGGTGAATACACAACTCCTGGAACCATTAACAACATAAAGCTTGCAGATGTCCAGCGCTATTATGACTTTAGGTTTAGACCTAATAATGCTTATTTGGTTATTGTTGGTGACATTGACATGGAAACCGTTAAGCCGTTGGTGAAAAAATATTTTGGGAAATGGAAGCCAAACCCTGTTGCTTCTAGTCCAATTCCTAAGGTTACAAACCCTACAAGTCCACAAATAGAATTTGTGAATATGCCCAACGCTGTTCAATCAGAAGTAGTGGTTCAAAGTACGGCATACCTAGCCAAAAAAGATCCTGAATACTTTGCTGTTTTAATGGCAAACTCCATTCTTGGTGGTGGTGGTGAAGCGCGTTTGTTTCTAAACCTTCGTGAAGACAAAGGATATACGTATGGAGCTTACTCAAGTATTGGGAACGACAAGCGTACCGCAACACGTTTTCGAGCTTCTGCCAGCGTCAGAAACGAAGTAACTGACAGTGCTGTGGTAGAACTACTCAATGAAGTAAAGCGAATTCGTACAGACTTGGTTATGGAAAGTGAATTGAAAAAAGCAAAAGCCAAATATGTTGGCAGCTTTGTTCGCTCGTTAGAAAGACCTGCAACTATTGCACAATTTGCATACGACATCGCAACTGAAAATCTAGATAAAGATTTTTACAAAACTTATCTTGATCAAATCAATGCCGTTACAGCTGAAGATGTTAGAGATGTGGCGCAGAAATACTTTAATGTAGACCAATCAAGAATAGTTGTGACTGGAAAAGGGGTTGATGTTTTAGATAACCTTGAAAAGGTCGAATTTAATGGAAAACTACTTCCTGTCAATTACTACGACAAATATGGTATGTCTATTGATCGACCAAGAAAAATTGCTGTCGCAGGAGGAGTTACGGCTGAGTCCGTTCTAACGAATCATATTGAAAAAACAGGCGTAAACAACTTGAGCGACCTAAGCGCTGTAAAGCTTGTATACAAAGGTACTTTTATGCAAATGGCCATTGTGGTTGAAGAAACCTATTCAGCAGATAGCCAAGAACAAGTAATATCCGTTGGTGGAAACGCCATGATGACGAGTGTTGTTAGTACTGAGGGGGCTTTTATGAAGCAAGGGCCGAATCAAATGGATTTGCCAAAGATTATTTATGACGATCTTAAAAAATCCTTAGGCGTTATATCTGAAATAGGCTTGCTTGCCAGTGGAGAAGCTGTTTTAGAGGGTATTGAAACTGTAAATGACACTGAAGCTTATGTGATCAAGGTTCCTGGTATTGGCGTGAGTTACACCAACTACTACAGTAAAGAAACGGGCATGAAAATTAAGGAATCTACGATGGTAAACTTCAATGGTCAGATGCAAACGAACAACACAAATTATGCAAACTACAAGGAAATTTCAAACCTATTAATGCCAGGCGAGAAAAGTTTTGACCTTGGCGGTCAGGAAATTTCTTTAACGCTTGAAGAAGTGATTGTTAATCCTGATAAGTAGCAGGTATCGATTTAAATGACGCGTATTTCTTAGCGGTTCTAAATCCAGAAGATTAAGACTACTGGCGTTTCGTTGGTTTATGAGCCAACGAAACGCCAATCAAAATTACTACGGCACCGATAAGTTGAAAAGCACTCATCTGCTCCCCATCCAATGTACCCCAAAAAAGGGCTACAATTGGCAGGGTGTACGTTACCGATGACACAAATACGGTAGATGCCATTTTTACAAATCGGTTGAACATGACCTTAGCTATTGCCGTACCAAAAAAGGCAAGTGTAGCAACAAAGCCCAAACTTGAAATTACTTCTGGTTTTTGCAGGTTTTGTAATGAAAAAAAATCCGAAAAAATCAACAACACC
>QXZR01000043.1 GCA_009886265.1 Flavobacteriaceae bacterium | reverse complement strand
AAGGGGAACACTTTTTTGTAGGCAAAAGAAAAGGCGCACATTCCTTTAAGCAAAATGAAATCAACAAGATGCTTGTCAACTTTGTTAAAGATGGAAAGCAAGTGGTTCGCCTCAAAGGCGGAGACGTATCTGTTTTTGCAAGGGCTGCCGAAGAAATTGATTATGCAAATCGCCATGGTATTTCAGCAAACCTAATTCCAGGAATTTCCTCTTTTACAGGAATTGCTGCTGCACACCGCATACCACTCACAAAGCGTTGCTTATATGAAAGCATTTGGGTCACCACTGGCTACACTTGCGACGGAAAACCATCTGAAGACATACGCCATGCGGCAAAATCATCAGCTACGGTTGTTATCCTCATGGGCATGACACACCTTAAAGAAATCATGAACATTTTCAGCAAGCACAAACCTGCTAACTATCCTGTGGGCATTGTTCAAAACGGAACATTAGAAAATGAAAAATGGGTTACTGGAACGCTGGAAACGATTACTGACATTGTCAAGAAAGAAGGCATAAGCAATCCCGCTACGGTATTTGTTGGTCCAGCAGTTACAGACAAAACAGCATTGTGGAAGCATCAACAAGCGTTTGAATTGGCATGAACACCCTCTATCCCATTTTTTTAAAAACAGAGCAACTTGAAGTACTCATTGTAGGCGGTGGGTATGTGGCACTAGAAAAACTGCAGTTCCTGTTTAAGTCATCGCCCAATGCACGTGTAACTATGGTTAGCCCTATGGTAAGAACAGAGACAAAAGATTTTATTCAGGACAAAAATGTTCAGGTGATAAGCAGTCGTTTTCGTTCGCGCTTTTTAAAAAATAAGAATATAGTTATTGCCACAACAGACAGCCCTAAGGTTAACGAACGTGTCTATAACCTTTGTCGCAAAAAACACATTTTAGTCAACGTGGCAGACAATCCGCCACTATGTGATTTTTATATGGGTGGCATCGTAACCAAAGGAAACCTTAAAATTGCCATTTCCACAAACGGAAAATCCCCTACTTTAGCAAAACGTTTACGACAGTGGTTAGAAGCATTTTTACCAGAAGAAACCGATGCATTACTCGATAAACTTTATGTCTATCGCAATAAGTTAAAAGGAGATTTTGAGCAAAAAGTTATAGCAATGAATAAATTAACAGAAAAACTACTCGAGCAAGATGATTAAAACAGACATTATTATTATTGGAGCTGGACCCGTTGGGCTATTTGCCGTATTTGAAGCAGGTCTTATGAAGTTGCGTTGTCATTTAATCGATGCCATTCCACAACCCGGTGGACAACTATCTGAGATTTATCCCAAAAAACCCATTTACGATATTCCTGGCTACCCTTCTGTGCTGGCAGGCGAATTGGTGGATAAACTAATGGAGCAAGCTGCGCCGTTCAGACCTGGCTTTACGCTTGGTGAACGTGCCAATAGCATCGAAAAACAAGCGGACGGTTCCTTTATCGTAACAACCAGCAAAGGTACACAGCATCATGCACCCGTAGTTATGATTGCAGGGGGCTTGGGTAGCTTTGAGCCAAGAAAACCCCTGATCAGCAACATTGGAGACTTTGAAGAAAAAGGGGTGCGATACATTGTGAAGGATCCTGATCAGTTTGAAGGAAAAGACATGGTAATTTCTGGTGGTGGTGATTCTGCCCTTGATTGGGCCATCTACTTTGCAGAGAAAGGTAGTTTTGTTCACCTCGTCCACAGAAGCGATCGCTATAGAGCACACAAAGATTCTGTATCAAGAGCACAAGAGCTGGCTGCTGCTGGTAAAATGAAACTACACACCTTTGCAGAAGTAAAAGAACTAAATGGAGATGGCGATTTAACATCAGTGGCCATTCACACCAAAGAAGGTAATACAACTGTTGACACGGACCTATGGTTTCCCTTGTTTGGCTTATCACCAAAACTAGGACCCATCGGAGATTGGGGACTTGAAATTGAAAAAAACGCCATAGTAGTGGACACCTTTGATTATCAAACCAACCGCCCAGGCGTATTTGCTATAGGAGACGTAAATACCTATCCGGGCAAACTAAAACTCATTTTGTGTGGCTTTCACGAAGCAACACTTGCGGTTCAAACGGCATATAAAATCATCAATCCAGACAAGAAATTTACACTCAAATACACCACTGTTCAAGGGGTGCAAGGTTTTGAAGACGAACAACCAAAAGAGACTATTAAATCTTGAGTTTAGATATCAACATTACAGTTATTGACCGTGAAGGCACGGAACACGACTTTGCTGTTCCTACAGACATGAACCTTAACCTAATGGAGGTATGTAAAGGCTATGACCTTCCAGTGGCTGGAATTTGCGGGGGTATGGCCATGTGTGCGTCCTGTCAAGTTTACATACTTACTGAGGAACATTTTGGAGAACGAAACGATGATGAGCAGGCCATGCTTGACGAAGCCTACCACGTTGAAGAAAACTCACGATTGGGCTGTCAAATACCCATCACTGCGGACTTAGATGGACTAAAAGTCAAAGTTGCCCCTGAGGAGCTCTAAGCTTTTCATGGCTAAAGGCTTCAACCCGTTGCAAGGCATTTTGTCGAATATCTTCCCAGAACAAAGTAACATCAAAACGGTGATAATCTTTTACAAAAGACATTAAAAAACGTTTAGGTACTTTAGGTAAACTCACCCATAACATACCATTGATTTTTTCAACTTCTAAGCTTTTATCATATAGCACATTATCATAGTATAGCAATCCCTTATGATCTTTTATAAGACTTTCATTGCTATTATCCCAAGTAATGGGGTTAGTGGTAATCGCATTATTGTACCAATCGTAGTATTTTGGATATTTGCCCTTCTTATAGGAGTTCCAACTAACATAACCACCAATCTGATGTGGAGAAATAAGTGGTCTTAATGCACTAAACTCATCTTCCATAACACGCGTGCCAATTAAATAGGCAGCTACCAATTGCTTTTGAAGGGGTTTGCCATCAAAATATTCTTGCAATATCTTCTTTAAGTGAAGTGACCCTTGGCTGTGGCCGGCTAAAATAATAGGGCGTCCTTTGTTTTCAAACGCCATGTAGTAATCAAAAGCAGCTTTTACATCGGCATAAGCAAATGCTATCGCTTCACTACCTCCTTCACTTCTGTAAGGCTTAAAAAAAGCACGGTAGTGGTTCTGACGATAAAAAGGTACAAACAAACGCCCCGCATCAGCCCATGCGGCTGCTTGATAAGGCAATATCCATTTTATTACATCTGAACTGACGTTAGCATCATCAATAGCTGCATTCCAATTGGTGTCTTTTTTATCTATAAAAAGGGTTGGGTAGACATAAAAAACATCTGCTGCAGTGCTGTCAGAAATAGCACCTAGTGCCTTTCCTTCAGATGAAATACCAGCGTAAACTGCCCAATGTTTGGTTTCCGCATAATCAATCACAGCTGTTTTAGAGGTAAAAGAAACAGTGTGATAATTCACTTTACAAGCACCTAAGGAAATGATAATGAACCCAAAAATAAAGGATGTCAGCTTTCGCATAAAACTTTTTTTCAAATATCTGTATTTATAAACAATTGCTTCAAAAATGAATTGTATTTTTATTATGTTACATAATTTGTAATACTTATTTTTAATAAAAACCTAATTCTTATATAATGAAAATAAATTTTTTAAATATTTCCCTACTTATCTTTGTATTATTCTCAATATCATCTTGCTCTAAAGATGATGAAAGTGATGGTGCGTCAAAATGTGTACCAATTGAAAAAGGCACTAAAATTATGCCGTTGGGCGCATCTCGCGTACAAGGCTTTCCAGGTGTTTTTGAGAGTTATCGTTATGAATTGTGGAAAGACTTGGTTGACGGTGCGTTTGAGTTTGATTTCGTAGGAACAAATAAAGACCTATGGCAATATGAATCACATAAGAATTACTGTTTCGACAATGATCACGAAGGTCGTGGTGGCTGGACTGCAGCACAAATTAATGCCAATATCGAAACTTGGTTAAAATCTGTTGGCGATGTAGATATCGTCCTTTTTAGTTCACCAGGTGGAAATGACGCGTTAACTGGAGCTGATTTTAATGGCATTGTCGCAAACATCAACGCCATTATAGACAAAATTCAAGCGCATAACCCAAATATAACTATCATTGTTGAGCAACTCGCCCCTGGAAAATCATCATTTATGACAGATGCGTATAAATTACTTTTTGCGCAAATGAAGACTGTAATTGCACAAATTGCAAGCAGTCAAACGACTTCAACATCAAAGGTTATTGTTGTGGATATGGCAACTGGATTTACCGACGATTTGTTGGCAGATGACATACATTACAACAAAGCAGGTGCTGAATTTATTGCAGAACGCTATTACAACAAACTCGTCCCTCTTTTAAACTAAGTTTTGTGTACAAAATTGTGTATTTTGGTAATATGAAAAATTACGCATTACTTCTTATCCTTTTAATCACAATAACATCGTGTCAACACAGCCAACTTGAAGTAGGCTTAGATGCAAAAAGCGGCTCAAACGCAGCTGGCTTTGCGCTTTTAAGTGAAAAAGGTGGGGTAGTCAGCTTAAGTGCTACCATCCGTGGGCTTTCAGAAGGAACGCATGCCATACACCTTCACGAAAAAGCAGATTGCTCTTCTGATGACGGCAAATCAACAGGTGGTCACTGGAATCCAACCTTCGAACCACATGGTGCTTGGGATGATGAAAATGGCTATCACAAAGGAGATATTGGAAACTTTGAAGTTGGTGAAAACGGAATCGGACGGGTATATTTCGAGACAGATAAATGGTGTATTGGTTGTGAAGACGATACAAAAAATATTTTGGGAAAAGCGATTATAGTTCACCAAGGAGCAGATGATTTTGTGTCTCAACCATCGGGTGCTGCAGGTGCGCGCATCAGTTGTGCTGGAATTCTAGAATAACTATTTTTTAGGTACTTGCCCAATTGCTTCAGAAATCTGCAAAACCAATTCATCTGTTGACTTTTCAAGATCAAATTTCATTGGCGACTTGATATGCATAGTCTGCTTGATTCCCTTTTTCTTAATAAAGATGCCCTTTTTATCAAACGAACGACGAAAACCATCAATTTGTATGGGTACAACTATGGGATTATAGGTTTTGATAATATGCAAGGTTCCCTTGCGAACAGGAGCAAATGGCCTTGTAGTTCCTTGTGGGAAAGTAATCACCCAACCGTCATTTAAAGCTTTGCCAATATTTGAAATATCACTCATCTTAACCTGTCGGTTAATGGACTTGCCCTTTTCACGCCAAGTGCGCTCAATTGAAATAGAACCCGTATAAGCCAAAATACGCGGTAAAAAACCAGCCTTCATCGTTTCTTTAGCAGCAATATAATACACGTTTAACTTCGGACGCCAGATATAGCGCAAATAGTTTAAATTATCATCACGACCCGCAAGACTGGCAAAAAATACGTGAAACATGGCTGTTACGTCGGCAAAATAAGTTTGATGATTTGAAATAAAAAGCACATTTGTATCTGGAAGATCTCGAATAATTTCGGACCCACGTATTTGTAAGTCGTTAAAACGGTTAAATCGTCTGCGTGTAAAAAAACCAAGCAAGCGTATGAGCCAGAGCTTAATAAATAGGTAATGTCCGAATGGGTTGCGTTTAAACACAATTAGGTTTTGTTTTACAAAAGTACAAAAGGAAGTACAAACAGATGTAGGTATTGCGTAGAAAGGAAAACCATTAACTTTACACCACCATGAAAAGTCCTTTTGTTCTACTATTTTCAATTGTTTTTGCAAGCATAATACTGTCTTGTAATTCAACAACTACATCAAAAAGCAGTAAAAAAACGGTTGTAGAAACACCTAAGCCAACAGTGGAGAAAAAGGTATTACCCGCAAAAAAGAGCGACCTACCTTTAAGCGTAGAAACGGCCATTCCCTTTTTAAAAGCATATGGTGAAAAGCATCCAGAAAATAAAGTTCGCATTAAAACCCCACTGGGAAGTTTTGATGTTTTACTTTTTGATAAAACACCTTATCATAGGGCAAATTTTATTTTTTTAACAAAGCAGCAATACTTTAACAATACTTATTTTCACAGGGTGGTTCCTAATTTCATAATTCAAGGGGGTAATTCTGATAATACGGATACCGGACAAAAAAGAAGAAAAATTGGCAAATACCTACTTCCACCCGACACACGCAAAGGCTACAAACACCATCGTGGTGTTATATCCATGCCTAGCAGCGAAATTGAAAACCCACATAAACTGGCATCACCCTATGAGTTTTTTATTGTACATCAATCCCCAGGCGCATACCATTTGGACGGTAGCTACACTGTATTTGGAAAGGTCATACGTGGAATGGAAGTCGTTGATGCAATCAATGCACTTCCAACAGACAAACGAGAGTGGCCACTAACCAATATGCGCATGCATGTAACCGTTTTAACCGAATAAAATGACCATAACCCAACTTAAATATTGTATTGCTGTAGCAGAATACCGAAATTTCACCACCGCAGCCCAACACGTTTATGTAACCCAGCCAACTTTGAGCATGCAAATTCAAAAGTTGGAGCAAGAACTTGATTTAAAAATATTCGACCGCACCCAAAAACCGATTGGACTTACTGCAGTTGGCGAAAAAATCATACAACAAGCACACCTTATTGTGGCAGAGTCCGATAGGATACAAGATGTCATCCAACAAGAAAAAGGCGTAATCGGTGGCAACTTTAAACTCGGAATTATACCAACGGTTATGTCTACCCTACTCCCCTTGTTTTTACAAACTGTTTTAAAGGCTTATCCCAAACTTATTTTAGAGATTGAAGAAATGCCTACCCAACAAATTATTGAAAATTTAGAAAAAGGAACGCTTGACGCGGGTATTGCAGCTACGCCACTAGATTATGACCACATACTGGAAAAGCCCCTCTATTACGAACCCTTTATGGTCTACGCACCTACACATTCCAAGCTTAATAAAGAAAAAAGTATCATCGCTGATATGTTAAAAAACGAACAGGTTTTACTCTTACAAGACGGGCATTGTTTTAGAAATTCGGCATTAAATATTTGTAAAATAAAACACGAAGTGCCCCTTCCATTTGAGATTAAAAGCGGCAGTTTTGAAACCTTAGTACAATTGGCAGAAGAAGGTTTGGGTATAACCTTATTACCTTATTTACACGCACGTAAATTAAGTGACCGACAGCAAGTAAATCTAAAATCGTTTAAAACACCTGAGCCTGCACGTGAAGTGAGCATGATTTACCATCAACGAAAACTAAAGCTACACATCGTTGAAGCCTTACACGATAAAATAAGAGCTATAATTAGAGGTGCTATAGTTTACGAGGACATAAAGATTATTAGTCCAAAGTAACTCGAGACTTCTCAAGTTTAGATACCCATTGTTTTAATCTTCCATAATCATAAGCATCGAGCTGGCTTTTGGCCTTTTTTAGCTCTTTGTAGAAGATGCTAGGGTATTCATAAACATTCGTTAGAATCTTTTTAAAATACGATACTGTTGGTTTTGGAGACATGGTTGTTGTTTCACACGAAATACGTGAATAGCATCCAATAAAAGTGTTGTAGAAATGTTAATTTTTGACTTTTATTGTCCACAAAAAAGAAAAGGAAGACACCTCTTCTCCTGCTTCATCATATCCATTGGCATGTAGCCAAAGCTGTTGGGGTGCATTTGCTTCTTTGGCCGCATGAATAGCGTTCAAAACGGCTTCGCCTTGATTGCAACTAAAGTTTATCCGTCCAACTGCTTTTTTTGAAAACCTAGCCTTGTTCTCGATTACCAACATAGAGGCTTTTGTGTTTGAACCGTGCAGTGCATGCATGATTAAAGCGCCGGTGCTTAATTCGGCAGCCATCCCTTGAACTGCCCAAAACATAGAGCGAAAGGGGTTTTTATTCATAAAATTCAAACGCACGCGAACAGTGCATTGTTTTTCATCTATACTTCTTACCCGCACACCAGTAAAATAAGCAGCTGGTAGCTTAAAAAGCGTGTAGTATTTAATAGATGAAGGTGTTATGCGCATTGTCTAAACCAGTGTTTCAATGGTAGCCAAATAGCGTTCTGCATCTAAAGCGGCCATACAGCCCGTTCCAGCAGCAGTTACCGCCTGACGGTATTCTTTATCTTGAACATCACCAGAAGCAAAAACGCCTGGGATGTTCGTTTTAGTGGATTTGCCTTCAGTTACAAGATAACCTGCATCATCCATATCGAGCTGCCCTTTGAAAATATCCGTGTTTGGCTTGTGTCCAATGGCTATAAAAAGTCCTGTTATGGCAATTTCTTCTTTTTCGCCTGTTTGATTGTTGACCATTCGAAGCCCTTCAACAACCATATCTCCTAATACTTCATCAATTTCGGTATTGTAGCGCAAATCAATATTTGGTGTAGAAGTTACGCGATGTTGCATGGCTTTTGAAGCTCTCATTTGATCTTTACGTACCAACATGGTAACCTTGTTACAAATATTAGCCAAGTATGTAGCTTCTTCGGCTGCGGTATCTCCACCACCTACAATGGCAACATCCTGACCTTTATAAAAGAACCCATCACATACAGCACAGGCCGATACACCTCCACCTCGTAAACGTTGCTCACTTGGTAAGCCTAAATATTTGGCAGTTGCTCCGGTCGAAATGATGACTGTTTCAGCCAATACTTCCTTATTGTCATCAATGGTAACACGGTGCAATCCGCCTGATTCTTTGGAAAAACCTACTGCAGTAGCCATTCCAATACGGACATCTGTACCAAAACGCTCGGCTTGTTGTTGTAGCTGTACCATCATGGTTGGCCCATCAACACCTTCTGGATATCCAGGGAAATTATCAACTTCTGTGGTGGTGGTAAGTTGTCCACCTGGCTCTAAGCCTGTGTATACAACAGGCTTTAAATCTGCTCGAGCAGCGTAGATGGCAGCGGTGTAACCAGCAGGTCCAGACCCAATAATAAGTGTTTTGATGTGTTCAGGTGCCTCACTCATGACTAATAATTTAAATTCAAAATTACAGGATTAAGATGATAGATTCACATTATTACTATCAAAAGTTATTATCATTCTATTATCTAAAATGATAAGGAATTATGTTTGGCAACCTTACGATATATTCTATATTTGCAATCCGTTTAACGGGGTGTAGCGTAGCCCGGTCATCGCGCCTGCTTTGGGAGCAGGAGGTCGCAGGTTCGAATCCTGCCACCCCGACTAAGATAAATTACATTGGGATATTGATGACTTGTCATCGCGTCCCGATAATCTTACCGTTCTTTTATTCGGGATGTGGCGCAGCCTGGTAGCGCACACGCATGGGGTGCGTGGGGTCGCAGGTTCAAATCCTGTCATCCCGACTTTTTTTCCTAAACAATTTAATGTCTAACTAGCATCGCTTGCCGATTATTTTAACGATTATCATTCGGAATAAGGCGCAGCCTGTAGCGCATCCCGATAAATCGGGAGCGTCAAAGGTTTAAACTTAGCGAAGCGGTCTCACGACTGAAAGGAGTAACACTGTTCCAC
>QXZR01000042.1:1143-6829 GCA_009886265.1 Flavobacteriaceae bacterium | reverse complement strand
GTGTCTACCAATTTCACCACGCCCGCTTGTCTATTAGACGATGTGTAATTGCTGGTGGGATAATCAGCGTGCCAATTATAACGTAAATCAAAAAATATGGCATAAAAAAACCCCAACTATTGTTGAGGTTTTGTGCGGGTGAAGGGACTCGAACCCCCACGCCGTGAAGCACTAGATCCTAAATCTAGCGTGTCTACCAATTTCACCACACCCGCTTGTCTATTAGACGATGTGTAATTGCTGGTGGGATAATCAGCGTGCCTGCCTGTCGTTTGCCTTTTAAAGGCAAGGTAGACAGGTCTACCAATTTCACCACACCCGCATTAGGACGGCAAATATAAGGATGTTTCCCTAATTCAAAACCACTTTCTTATCGTATAAGTATTTTATACCTTAGTTACTTATTCAAATCCCTATGTCAAATTTTTTAACATACGTCCAAGAACACCAAAATCGCTTCTTAGAAGAACTGTTTTCGCTTATCCGAATTCCTTCTATTAGCGCAGATTCTACCTACATCCCGGAGATGCAAAAAGCGGCCACGGCCGTGCAAGAAGCCCTCACAAAAGCTGGCTGTACACATACCGAGCTGTGTCCTACTGAAGGCTTTCCCATTGTTTATGGTGAAAAAATAATTGATGCTACCCTACCCACTGTGCTGGTTTATGGGCATTATGACGTACAACCCCCAGACCCATTAGACCTTTGGGACAACGACCCCTTTGACCCGGTAGTTAAAAAAACAGCCCTTCACCCCGATGGAGCCATTTTTGCACGTGGTGCCTGTGACGACAAAGGCCAGATGTTTATGCATATTAAGGCATTGGAGGTCATGGAGCAAAACGGCGGACTACCGTGCAACATCAAATTTATGATAGAAGGCGAAGAAGAAGTGGGCAGCGATAACCTAGAACACTTTGTGCGCGCCAACACCGAAAAGCTGGCCAATGACGTTATTTTGATTTCAGATACGGGTATGCTAGCAAACGACTTGCCATCCATCACCACCGGACTGCGTGGCATGAGCTATGTGGAAGTCGAAGTAACGGGACCTAATCGCGATCTGCATTCAGGTCTGTATGGCGGTGCTGTGGCCAATCCCATCAACATCCTGACCCAGATGATTGCCTCCCTACATGACGAAAACAACCACATCACCATACCCGGTTTTTACGATAAGGTAGCAGAGCTAAGTACATCTGAACGCGAAGAAATGGGAAAAATTCCCTTCTCCCTTGATGCCTATAAAAAAGCATTGGATATAGCTGCAGTATATGGTGAAAAAGGCTATACCACAAACGAAAGAAAGTCCATTCGCCCATCATTAGATGTCAATGGCATATGGGGAGGTTATACGGGCGAAGGCGCCAAAACCGTAATTGCCAGCAAGGCCTATGCAAAAATTTCCATGCGATTGGTACCCGATCAACGTTCTGAAGAAATTACCACGCTCTTTACCAAGCATTTTACCGCATTGGCACCAGAAGGGGTTAAGGTAAAAATAACACCACACCACGGCGGCGAGGCATACGTGATGCATGCTGACGGAATGGAATTTCAAGCAGCAAGCAAAGCCTATATGGAAACCTTTGGCATAGCACCACTACCTGTTCGAGATGGCGGCAGTATTCCAATTGTGGCGCTGTTTGAAGAAACACTTGACAGCAAGACCATCCTGATGGGATTTGGCTTAGATAGCGATGCCATTCACTCGCCAAACGAGCATTTTGGGGTGTTTAATTTCTTAAAAGGAATTGAGACCATTCCGCACTTTTACCACCACTTTACTGGGCTTTTTCAAGCAAATCGATAAGGAATAAGTCGGCAGCAATACCATCGGCAACAAAAGCGCCTTTGGGCGTTGCCTTTAGGCAGTTGTCTTCGATATACAGCAATCCTGTTTTGATAAAATGGGCTGACTGCTGCTCTAGGTGATTGCGGTAGCGTATCCCCAACTGTGCTTCTAACTGTTGCAGCGAAACGCCCCAAGAAGCACGAAGTCCTATCATGATGGCTTCGTTGAATTTATCAATAACACTCAGTTTTTCAATGGTTTGTGGTATTTCACCTACTAAAATTTTTTTCATGTAAGCAGCATTATTACTCACATTCCAATAGCGGTTTTCTCCATCAAAACCATGTGCAGAGGGGCCAATACCCAAATAAGGTTTGCCCTGCCAATAAGCGGTATTGTTGCGAGAACGGTAGCCTGGTTTCCCAAAGCTAGATAACTCATAATGTTCATAACCCGCTTGGGTTAAGCTGTCTACCAAATGTAGGAATTGGGCTTCAACATCTGCATCATCCAACAAGGAAACAATCCCTTTGGAGACAAAATGTTCAAGTGCTGTTTTGGGTTCTAGTGTAAGGGCATAAGAAGAGATATGCGACACATCCAGCTTAAGGGCTATTTCTAGGTTTTCTTGCCAATCAGCAAAGGTGGTATGTGGTGTCCCAAACAAAAGGTCAATGGATATATTATCAAAAAGTTCTTGTGCCCAAATCACTGCTTGCACTGCTTGTTTGCCATTGTGAACACGATTCATCAAGGTCAGTTCTTTGTCATGAAAAGACTGTATACCAATAGACAAACGATTGATTCCTAATTCTTTAAGGGCTTTTAAGTATGCAGGGGTTAAATCGTCGGGGTTGGCTTCAAGCGTAATCTCGGGCAATGCAACCACGGTGAATTGTGCATAGACCTCCGCAATAAGCACGTTTATTTGAGATGCCGTGAGCATGGAGGGCGTACCGCCGCCAAAATAAATGGTTTCAATGGGTGCTTGGGATTCTTCTTTGCGAAGTCCTATTTCTTTTTTGAGTGCAGCAACCATTTCATCGGTATAATTAGCTGATGTCGAAAAATGAAAATTACAATAATGGCATGCCTTTCTGCAAAAAGGAATATGAAGATAAATACCCGACATACTTATTTTTTTATGCGGTGCGACTCTTTTTGAACAAAGGATGCCCAACCAGAATAGCTTTTTTCGTTTTGCTGTGCCGGATTGAAATAGTGACATACGGCAGCTGCAAGTCCATCAGTTGCATCTAAGTTTTTGGGAAGTGACTTAAGCTTTAGCAGCTGTTGCAACATCTTGGCTACTTGCTCCTTGGAGGCATTACCACTTCCAGTAATGGCCATTTTAATCTTACGGGGAGAATACTCAAAAACAGCCAAATCGTGCGCAATTCCCGCAGCAATAGCCACCCCTTGGGCACGCCCCAATTTAAGCATGGATTGCACATTTTTACCAAAAAAGGGCGCTTCAAGCGCCATCTCGTCCGGCTTAAAGGTTTCGATAAGCTCAGTGGTTCTGGCGTATATACGACCCAAACGCTCGTAGTGACTTTTATACTGGCTGAGCTTTAGCTCGTTTAACTGCAAGCAAGTCAAGGTATTTCCTTCTACTTTAATGATACCAAACCCCATAATGGTGGTTCCAGGATCAACGCCCAAAATAATCCGCGAATCGGCCATGCGTAAAAATAGGGAATAAAAGCTATTTGGAGATAGCTACAGGAAGTGTCCATTGCACTTCTACAGGAACCTCCAAATTTGTTTTAAATGCAGGTTGAAATAAAGGAAGGGAAGCTACAACCTCTTCAAAAGCAGTAAGGATAGCAGGAGAACTTTGAAGTTGTGCGCTGTTTTTATAATTCACAACCGAGAGTTGACCAAGTGAATCTACCTTTAAGGTAACATAAAGGGTGTCATTTAGTTCGCCAAAGGAAAGCTTATCCGTAGCCCATTTTGCATCTAACTTATTTTGAAGTGTTTTTCCAAAACAATCCCAATTTAATTTAACGTCATCTTGTGGGCAATCGGGAAATAGAGGCGGTTCGTCTAGCTGGGTCCAATTGATATTAGGCGCTTGTGGCTTTGGTTTGGGAGTGGTACATGCAAAAAACAGCAAAGTGATGGTCAAAAAAAGTTCCCAAATTTTCATTGCATAAATGTAAAAAATTAAGCGCTCTTTATGAGTAGGCCCCCTAAATATTTTGTAAATTAGAATTATGGATATAGTACTTTTAATTTTGGGTGGCCTTCTTATTATGCTGGGGATGGCAGGTAGTTTTTTGCCTATTATACCCGGACCACTAACCAGTTGGTTTGGGCTCCTTTCTTTACACTACACCACTAAAGTTGAGCAGGATTGGCATTTTCTTGGCTGGACACTTGCCGTTGCCTTAATCGTTATGGCGTTGGATTATCTCATACCCATATGGGGCACCAAAGCTTTTGGCGGCTCTAAAGCAGGGGCTATTGGCGCCACTGTGGGATTGGTGGTAGGGTTATTCTTACCGCCATTTGGAATTATTTTTGGTCCTTTCATAGGGGCGCTTGCTGGTGAATTAAGCAAGAATGCAGACCGCAAAGTAGCACTTAAAGCTGCTTTAGGATCTTTTTTAGGTTTCCTGTCTGGGGTTTTACTAAAGTTTATTGTTTCCTTTATCTACCTGCTGTTTTTCGCTTCAACAGCCTGGAAGGCTTTTGATAGTTGGTTTTAAGAACCAGGAGCAAAAGGAAGTCCATTTATATTCAAATCACAATACTATACTTACTAAATAAAAGTACTGAAGGTCGTTCTGTATCAAATCACAATAAATTTTAACTAAACAAAACGATTAAACGGCGACTTCCTTATTGCATCTCTGGAACTTTTAAAGGGTTAAACACTGGGGTGATTCTTCCAAGAAGGCTAATCGATATCTTATAAGGATTATGGGTCAGCCAACCTGTTTTCTTATCACCAAAATTTAAAATACGCACATAATTAGGATAGGTTTGATTGTATACATCCAAATCATAAATATGTCTAAACTCATAATATCTACTAGAAATACGTTGCACACGATAAACGTTTTCCCAAAGGCTTCGGTCTTCATCTAAACATTCTTTTATCTCGTCATCAGACATACCCAAAATAAAGCAATCGTTGATGTGAAGGGTAGTAGCAACCGAGCGTCCGTCACCTGGAAGTTGATACACGGAGTCGTTATTCCGCAATCTTTTTACAGCTTCCCAAAACGAGACAATGTGCTCTTTAAACTGACCATCTAATGTTTTATAAATCATCACATGATGGTTGTTTCTTGGGTTTACATATTTGTTCATGCCATCACTAAGCTGAACGGCATTACTGACATTTTCACGCATCCTAACCTTACGCACAGGTACCCTATCACCATTTCTGTTTGGCAGAAAAATATTGGTTTCCCATCCCGTATCGGTTACTCTTGTAAGGGCGTTTCTAGGAATTTTACCGTTTTCAAAACCACCATTTAAATCAATGTGATCATAAATCAATTCTCTTACGTTATGGTCAACGATTTTACTGACTTGCTTTGCTGTGGTAAGCGATTTAATGGGCTTTCTAATGTGGAATGCTTCATTGCCATCTGGTCCTACACGCTTGCCATAGAAACTGTCTTTATGCAGCTTTCCTTTTGGCGAAATACTAATCGCCCCACTCTTTTTATTTTTCAATAGGCGCACCACCTTATTCTCGGTATCAATTGAAACAGCAATCTTATTGTAAAAGTTTAATACATCGTGGGTAAATCGATTCCAAGGCGTTGGAAAAACTTCTCTATACACATCTGGCTCATAGCGATTCCAATGGCGCAACTCCTCTAAATAATGGGGGGCATTTAGCGCCGTGATAAGTGCATTTATGGCGGG
>QXZR01000042.1:349-1133 GCA_009886265.1 Flavobacteriaceae bacterium | reverse complement strand
GTCTCGGCTTATTTTCATAAGCGCCAAGAGATTTGATTCCCCATTTTCTTCGCAAACTACTGATTGAATTTCCTCTTGCTGCCACAACTTTGGGCGATACTTGAGATAAATAATATTTCACTTTTGTTGCAAGGTGATGCTGATCATTAAATTCTTTATTTACAACATCCTCTGCATAAATAGACATGATAAAATGTCTGTATTTTTGATAAGCATAGTGTTTGCTGGTTCCATTCATTAGCTGCTCCAAAACACGTGTTTTTAGCTGTTCCCACGCTCCCGATGGTTGTTGCTTGAAGTACTCATAAGGCGTTTTGTCGTTGATTTCATCCTTAAAGGAACGCATACACAGCGTTTTGTTCTTATCGCTATCATTAAAAAATCGCTTCCATGGCAAGATGTATATAACTGAAACCTCTTCGGAAAAAAGCATTTCTTCAGAGATCGGGGTTTTTGTAAAGGGACATGTCTTACTCCATTCCAACCACAGCTTGTATTTTAAGAGGTTTGAATGTGTTGGGTTTTGACCGGCTTCAATAACAGCGTTGTGAACCTTGGGAAGCTGTTGCTCTCTTATTTTTTTGTCTATATAAATCGCCTTGCGATTCTTAGCATTGGTTTTCAATTGATTGCTTAAAACAAAGTTTATTTCATCAATAGGGCCGTATTCTTGGATAAGCTTATTGACAATTTTACGGAGTTCAAAAATCGGTTTTTGAACTACTGGCTTATATTCTCGATGAATAATTGAATTTTCCTCGGGGTTAACCGGAAGGGTTTCAAC
>QXZR01000042.1:0-339 GCA_009886265.1 Flavobacteriaceae bacterium | reverse complement strand
TGAGAAACATATAGCTGATCAAGAGGTAGTCTGATGCCAAAAGCGTCGTGGAAATCGTGTATCCATCTTTTATCATCGATGCTATTATCTTTAACTGCAGATTCAACAAAATAAATAATTGCTTCTAATTTTTCTTGCGAAAGTTGGCACCATTTTTCAAACCCAACGGCATTTTTAACGCTTCCTAAAACAGCAGCAGTCCTTGTTTGGTATCCTGCTATTAAAAACGGTAATATGGCGCGTCCAGCTTTCATGCTTATGCTGCCATAACCCGATTTTAATTTAAGGCGAGCAACCGCTCTAGCATTTGTTTTGGTTAATCCCCATTTGGAATGGAGT
>QXZR01000041.1 GCA_009886265.1 Flavobacteriaceae bacterium | reverse complement strand
GGCAGTGTGCCCCTCTTGCCATAAAAACTCTGCCGTGCGCAAGAACAATCGGGTACGCATTTCCCAACGCACCACATTGGCCCACTGATTGAGCAAAATGGGCAAGTCACGATAGGATTGAATCCAGTTCTTATAGGTGTTCCAAATAATGGCCTCACTAGTAGGACGTACAATAAGTTCTTCTTCTAGTTTTGCTTTCGGGTCAACACGGAGTTTTCCGGGCTTGTCTGGATCATTTTCAAGGCGATAGTGTGTTACTACAGCACATTCTTTGGCGAAACCCTCGGCGTTTTGCTCCTCTGCTTCAAACAAGCTCTTAGGAACAAACAGCGGGAAGTAGGCATTGCTATGTCCCGTTTCTTTAAATTTTTTATCCAATATGGCTTGCATACGTTCCCAAATCGCATAGCCATAGGGCTTGATGACCATACAGCCTCTAACGGCGGAAGTTTCTGCTAAATCGGCTTTTACAACGAGTTCGTTATACCATTTTGAATAGTCCTCTGCTCGTGTTGTTAAATGTTTACCCATAAGTTTGGCACAACTTTTGATTTTTTGTGTGTTGTAGTGCAAAACTACTTAAATTTGAGTGTTAATTTAAACTTTGTGTCATGCGTACTTTTTTACAACCCGGCTTAATCAGAAGTTCTGTTCTTTTTTCAATAGTACTATTGGCACTATTTTTCACGGGCTGTAGTGGCTATCAAACCGTTTCTTACTACGGCGATGGCATCTATGACGATGAAATTGTACAGCAGCCCAGACAAGTTGCTGCTCCTGTGAATAACAACCCCCAACAAAACAACGGCTCTTATTACAAAAATTATTTTTCAGACAAAGCTTCACAAGGGGTTCAAGACGATTATATGTTTACAGACGTTGATCAATATCAAGATGCGACTCCACAACAAAGCAGTGCTGGCAACTACCAAGCACATGGCTCATGGGGTGATCAAGTAGACAGAATTAATATTAACGTTATTTATAACAGACCATTTGGTTGGAATATGGGCTGGGACTGGTACAATGCGCCATACACGTTTGGACGTTCATCATTTTGGGGTTATAATTATCACCCGTGGTATTTTACATATAATCACCATCCTTTTTACAATCCTTACCGCTGGGGTTATAGAAATCCGTATTACAGACCCGGCTGGAACAACTGGGGATATAACAATCCTTACTACAGACCTGGTGTGGATCGAGCATACTATACTCCCGTTAGGTATAGCAGGCTAAATGGCAGCAGAGGATTCTCTAGAACAAACCTCACCAACAGAACTAGAAGTAGCGCAGACAATCGTACAGGTGTTTCCAACACCGCCACCACCCAACGACGCACAAACGCACGTGGTACTTCAACAACAAGACGTGTTTCGGGCAACAATACCACACAGCGTTATAACGACTCGGGCAGCAATACGAACTCAAGTCAAAACAGCAGAACGACAAGAAGGTATAGTGACGATAGTTCTACGTCATCAAACAATTCTAGTTATAGAAGCTCCTCCTCTTCCTCAAACTCAAGCTACAGACGTTCAGCGCCTAGTAGTTCAACAAGGTCAACTTCAAGCAGCTCCACTCGAAGTTCCTCTGGCTCATCTAGAAGAAGATAAATCAGGGTTGATTCAATAGTGTTTTAGAAAAATTAAAAAATAAAGAGATGAAAAATATAAAGTTATTTGCATTGATTTTTAGCACCCTACTAACAAGTAGCATGGTACAATCTCAATCTATTGGTGAGGTTGCTAGGTATGCCACAGAACAACTAAACGGTTCTGCACGCTACCAAGCCATGGGGGGTGCTTTTGGGGCACTTGGTGGGGATTTATCATCTATATCAAACAACCCAGCCGGATCAAGTGTATTTGCTTTTAATGAGGCTGGTGCTACCATAGGCGTGCAATCATTTTCAACAGATGCCAACTATCTTGGGGGATTTAGTAATGCTGAAAAATCATCTTTTGACATCAGCCAAGCAGGATTTGTTCTTGTACTTACCAATCCTTCTAGCAAATGGGATAAAGTCGCATTTGGTTTTAATACACAAACCGTCAATAACTTTGATAAAAACCGCTATGCGCAGGGTATAAACAACAAAAACGGGCTTGTTGATTATTTTAGTGAAATGGGTAACATAACACTTGATAACGATATACCAAATAGTAAATTTAATTTATCAAATTCACAAGATTATGAATATTCTTATTGGGGCAGGGAATATGGTCAATCTGCGCAGCACGCCTACATGGCACTGGACACTAGACTAATAGAGTATTTTGAACCAGACAACGCACTACCGTATTACGGGTATTATGATTCAAAAACAGGTGGCATTGATCAATTTCTTGAGTTAAACACTTCTGGAGGGCAACAAGTTTACAATTTAAACTTTAGTGGCCGTTATATGAAAAAGTTATCCTTAGGATTTAACATTAATATATATGCTATTGATTACACGGAGTTTAAACATACTTCTGATTTATATAATGACAATGCAAGTTTTTTACACCAAGTCGACTTCGTTCAAGACCTCAATACGTTTGGCACAGGGGTTTCGTTTCAATTTGGCGCCATCTTCAAGGCAACAGATCTGTTACGCTTAGGATTAAACTACACCAGTCCAACTTATTACGAGTTGGAAGACGAGTATAGTGAGAGTTTAGATGTACGCTACAATGAAACTTTTGAAGGCAGAAATGCGCGTTTTATTAGCCCAAATGTGATAAATTTAGTCGGCCCATATAAGATTAAAACTGCTGGTAAAGTTCAAGGAAGTGCTGCACTTGTTTTGGGCAAAAAAGGAATCTTAAGCGTGGATTATGGAAAGAAAAATTACGGCTCCTCAAGTGTTAAGTTACCCCGTGCTGATGACACCAATGCCTTAAATAGTGATATAAATAAAACGCTTGACGATGCTACTTATTTACGTGTGGGTGGAGAGGGTCGTATTGGAGACTTAAGCCTTCGCGCAGGTTATTGGCAAGAGCAAAGTCCGTATAAAAACAAGGCAATCATGGATGATTTTAGCGGGTTTTCACTTGGTATGGGAATTCGTTTTGGGAGTGGTTCACTAGATTTAGCTTACACAAAAAGCACACAAAAATATGCGCAACAGCTCTACGATACAGGCCTAACAGACAGCGCAAGCTTAAGCGAAAACATGGGTCAAGTAGTGCTTACCTACAACGTTCGCTTCTAAAAAGTTTAATTTTTACGAATGTAGTATCTTTGTACTCTTATGAAAGATGCTATGAAATTTGACCGATTGCTCAAAGAAACGCTAGAGGATATTCATGATGACCATTTAAGTGGTAACATCAACACGCCATTGCGTGAAGATGCATTTGAATTATCCGATGATGAAAAAATAACTAAAATCGAGCAAGACGTCAGACGTATTTTGGAAACGCTTGGTATGGATCTGACTGATGACAGTATGCAAGGCACTCCCAAACGCGTCGCCAAAATGTTTGTTAACGAACTTTTTGCTGGTCTACACCCAGACAACAAACCCAGTGCTTCAACCTTTGAAAATAAGTACAAATACGGAGAGATGCTGGTAGAAAAAAACATTACCCTCTACTCTACTTGTGAACACCATTTACTGCCCATAGTTGGAAAAGCACACGTGGCCTACATCTCAAATGGCACCGTGGTGGGCTTATCAAAAATGAACCGCCTTGTGGACTACTTTGCCAAGCGTCCGCAAGTACAAGAACGTCTAACGCTGCAAGTCGTTAAATCCCTGCAAGAGGTATTAAACACCGACGACGTTGCCTGTGTGATTGATGCAAAACACCTATGTGTGAATGCTCGTGGAATACGCGATATTGACAGCAGTACGGTAACAGCTGAATTTGGTGGCGCCTTTAAAAATCCAGACGTAAAGAAAGAATTTTTAGGTTATCTAAACCTTGACACCTCCTTTTAACGCATGAGCGAAACAACATCATCGCTGCATATTTTCAATTCCTTAAGTGGAAAGAAAGAGCAATTCGTACCCATTGAAGACAAACATGTGGGCATGTATGTTTGCGGACCAACCGTTTACAGCAATGTGCACCTTGGCAATTGCCGCACCTTTATTTCCTTTGATTTGGTCTTTCGTTACCTCAAGCATTTGGGTTATTCGGTGCGTTATGTGCGTAATATAACCGATGCAGGACACTTGGAGCACGATGCAGATGAAGGCGAAGATCGCATATCTAAAAAGGCACGTTTGGAGCAAATAGAGCCCATGGAAGTGGTGCAACGCTACACCGTTGATTTTCACAAAACACTTGCTGCCTTTAATACCCTTGCGCCAAACATAGAACCTACAGCAACGGGGCATATTATTGAGCAAATAGAAATTGTCAAAGAAATTATCGCATCTGGATACGCTTACGAAATCAACGGCTCGGTTTATTTTGATGTTGAAAAATTCAATACGACCAATGCCTACGGAGCCTTGAGTGGACGTAAACTTGAGGACATGATCCACAATACCCGTGCACTTTCTGGTCAAAGTGAGAAAAAAGCACCGCAAGATTTTGCCTTGTGGAAAAAAGCAGAGCCACAGCACATCATGCGCTGGCCTTCACCTTGGGGTGATGGTTTTCCAGGCTGGCATTTGGAATGTACGGCCATGAGCACAAAGTATTTGGGAGATCAGTTTGATATTCACGGTGGCGGTATGGACTTAAAATTTCCTCATCACGAATGTGAAATAGCACAAGCAAAAGCAGTGAACAAAAAGAATCCTGTAAACACATGGATGCACGCCAATATGCTTACCCTCAACGGTAAGAAAATGGCAAAATCCACAGGGAACAACATATTGCCAAACGAGCTTTTTGATGGGTCAAACGCATTACTATCAAAACCTTTCTCGCCTGATGTAGCCAAGTTTTTTATGCTGCAAGCGCATTACAGAAGTGTATTGGATTTGAGTAGCGATGCCCTTGAAGCTGCTGAAAAAGGGTACAACCGCCTTATCAACGGCATTAAGCTGCTACCACAGCTACCACAAAGCAACGAGAGTAGTGTTGATATAAATAAGTCTATTCAAGCTTTTTACGATGCCATGAACGATGATTTCAACAGTCCGGTATTGATTGCTGAGTTGTTTGAAGCAGCTAAGCTTATCCATCGTGTTAATGAGGGGGAAGAAAAGTTGACAACTGCGGATATAGAAAAATTACAAAAAACCATTGATGTCTTTATTTTCGACGTTTTGGGACTAACATTAGATGCCTCATCAAAAGAAGACAATGCCTTCTTGGACAAAGCGTTAGATGTGCTTATTGAAATGCGAAATCAAGCCAGGGCTTCCAAAGATTTTGCAACTTCAGATCGCATTCGCGATGCACTAATGGAAAAAGGAATTCAACTCAAGGACGGTAAAGACGGCACCAGCTATACCTTGATGTCATGAAAAAGGTGCTCATTTTTCCTTTTGTATTTCTCATTCGTATTTATCAAATCATTCTTTCGCCGCTATTGCCTTCCAGCTGTCGGTTTAACCCCACTTGTTCTCAGTATAGCCTTGAGGCTTTAAAGAAACACGGACTGTGGAAAGGAACCCTACTGGCCATCAAACGCATTAGTCAATGCCACCCTTGGGGCGGGCAAGGACACGACCCCGTTCCCGATTAGGACAATATTTGCAGTATATTTAACCAAAATTAAATCTCATGTTAGCACTCAAATTTTTATGGGCACCTGACCCAGTAGCCATCAGCCTTGGCAGCATCAGCATCTACTACTACAGCCTCATGTTTGTTATTGCATTTGCAGGTGGTTTGTACCTCATGAAGTACATGTATAAAAAAGAAGGTGTTTCAGTCACACATCTAGACCCCTTATTGCTTTATATGGTTGTAGGAACCCTGCTAGGTGCACGACTTGGAGAGGTATTTTTCTACAATTGGGATTATTTCCAAAACAACTTATTGGAAATCATTTTACCATTTAAAATTTCTGAAGAAGGCTGGAAGTTTGTCGGTTTTAGAGGCCTTGCTAGTCATGGCGCAGTCATTGGCATCACAACAGCCCTTTATTTATATATGCGGAAATTCAAATACGCCTCACTATTATGGCTGTTAGATCGCATTGCTATAACCGTTGCTTTGGGGGGTATATTTATTCGAATCGGGAACTTCTTTAACTCTGAGATTGTTGGAAAGTATACGGGCAGCAACTTTGGTGTTATTTTTAAAAATAATGGTGAAACACTACCCCGACACCCTGTTCAATTGTATGAATCGCTAGGTTATTTTATCGTGTTTATCATCCTCTTTATAGTCTACAAAAACACCCAAAAAAGCAAACAAGAAGGGTTTTTGTTAGGTCTATTCTTTGCGCTACTCTTTAGCGTACGCTTTTTAGCTGAGTTTGTAAAAGAAAGTCAAGGTGGCTTCGGAGAACAGCTTGGCTATTTGTCAACTGGACAATGGCTCAGCATACCGCTAATCCTTTTGGGTATAGGGCTGGTTGTGTTTTCTGCTAGAAAAAAGGTTAGCTAAGAGTTTACTTTTTCTTGCGTGTAGTATCAAACATTACAGGTGTTGCAATAAACAGCGAGGAATACGTTCCTACCAGTACACCAACAATAAGCGCAAACATAAATCCACGAATCGCCTCACCACCAAAAATAAAAATGGCCAACAACACTACTAGCGTTGTTAAGGAGGTATTAATGGTTCTACTCAATGTGCTGTTAAGTGCGCTATTTACTGTTTTGTGACCTTCCCATGAAGTGTGCAGACGCGTAAACTCACGAATACGGTCAAACACCACCACAGTATCATTAAGCGAATACCCAATTACCGTAAGCACCGCAGCGATAAACGCTTGGTTAATCTCCATGCTAAAAGGCATAAAGGTGTAGGTAATAGAAAACACTCCCAATACGAGCAATACATCGTGGAAAACCGCTGCAACAGCTCCCAAAGAGTATTGCCACTTGCGGAAGCGCAGTAAGATATACAAGAACACCACTATCAATGACCCAAATACAGCCAAAAACGAGTTCTTCTTAATATCATCGGCAATGGTTGGCCCAACCTTAATAGAGGACATAATACCTACCTGTTTGTCTTCAGCGCCGTTTACAAAATCGGCATAGTTAAGGTTCTCTGGCAAGAAAGACGAAAGACCGCTAAATAAAGCTTGTTGAATTTCATCATCTACCTCAGTTCCTTCTACATATACTTTGTAGTTGGTCGTAATTTTTAACTGGTTGTCCTCACCAAAAGTTTTGGCTTCGGCACTTCCGAGAAGGCTTACCAACTGTGATTGTGCATCTGTTGGATTAACCGCTTGTTCAAAACGAACCGTATATGAACGTCCTCCTACAAAATCAACCCCTTGGTTAAGTCCTTGCGTAAATAAAGAAGCAACACCAGCAGCGATAAGCAAGCCTGAAACAACATAAGCAAAGCCACGTTTTTTAAGGAATTTAATATCTAGGTTTCGGAATAAGTTTTTGGTAGCGCGCGTAGCAAATGCTAAAGCCTTTCCATTGGCTAAACGTCCATCTACAAGTAATCTTGTGACAAAAATAGCCGTTGATAAGGAAGTTGCAATACCAATAAGAAGTGTTGTTGCAAATCCTTTGATTGGTCCTGTTCCAAACGCAAATAAGATAAATGCAGTAAGACCAGTGGTAATGTTGGCATCTAAAATAGAAGACAAAGCGTTTCTAAATCCATCAGATACCGCTTGCTTCTGTCCTTTGCCTTTGGCCAATTCCTCGCGAATACGTTCAAAAATAAGTACGTTCGCATCTACCGACATACCAATGGTAAGTACAATACCTGCAATACCAGGCAGTGTGAGTACAGCACCTAATCCAGCGAGAATACCGAAGATAAGAATGATGTTTAAAGTCAAGGCAATGTCTGCGTAAAGACCAGCACGACCGTAATAGAAAATCATCCAAGCAAGTACGAGTAACAATGCAATTACGAATGAGTTAACACCACTTTCAATGGCCTCTTGCCCAAGTGATGGGCCTACGATTTCAGATTGAATAATTTCAGCAGCAGCTGGCAGCTTACCAGCTCTAAGTACGTTAGCCAAGTCAATGGCTTCATTGAGGGAAAATTGCCCTGATATCTCAGAACGACCACCTGAAATAGCGCCCTTAGAAACCCCAGGTGCAGAATAGACTACATTGTCCAAGACAATGGCAATATTGCTCTTTTCTTGGTATGCTATACCCGTCATTTCTTCCCAGATACGTGCGCCCTTGCCATTCATTTGCATGGAAACGGCAGCAGCGCCCAATTGGTCATAGGTTTGTGCAGCATCTACAATAACACTTCCACTTAACGGTGGTTCGTTAGAACGGTTTGCCTTGATGACATACAAGTCAACTAAATCCGTTTTTTCATCGGGTATACCCCACAAAAACTTGGTATAACGCAGGTCTGCAGGCAACAAAGCACGTACGTCTGAACGGTTTAAATATGATTCAACTGTTGGTTGATCTTTAACATCAACTTGAATCAGTACAGGACCACCGGCATAACCAGCGCCTTTAACGTAGTCATAAATGGGGTTCACTACGGTTGTAATGGAATCTTGTGCAGCAGCCACATCAGATAGCAAATCATCGATTTCTGAAACTTCTGTTTCGACTTCTTCTTTTTCAGCCTCCACTACAGTTTTAAGTAATTCGTTTGCTTGCCCTAGGAAAGTACCAAACAACTGGTTAGAGGTAGTTTCCCAAAATTCAAGTTGAGCAGTACTTTGCAAGAGATTTTTAACACGTTCAACATCTCTAGCACCTGGCAATTCGACCAAAATACGTCCTGAAGTACCCAAGCGCTGGATGTTAGGTTGGGTAACCCCAAACTTATCAATACGCTTACGCAATACTTCAAATGCAGAAACAATAGAAGCATCAATTTTTCTACGGATAACGGGCTTAACCTCGTCATCTGTCATGTTAAAATTGATGTCATCGCTTAGGGTACGGTTGCCAAAAATATCTGGATTGGATAGGTTTTCATCGCCTTTTAATTCTTCAAAAGCCAAGAAAAAACTCTCCACATAGGTATCATCAGATGATTTCTGCAGCACATCAGCTCTTGCAAGCGACTGATTGAACAATGGGTTTCGGCTATTTTCAGCCAAGCCTTTTAAGATATCCTTTACGGAAACTTGTAGGATGACGTTGATACCCCCTTTGAGATCTAAACCTTTGTTTAGCTCTCTGTCTTTTGCTGTAGCGTAGTTGAAAACGCCAAATACCTTTTGTTCTGCAATAGAATCAAGGTAGTTGCGCTCGGCAATGTCTACGAGAGTGAAATAGTCTGCGTCATCTGTGTTGACGGAAGCTTGGGCATATGTCTTGGCATCTGATTCAACTTTTGATGTAACAAAAGTGAATGATAGTTGATAGAGGCTGACAAGGCCAAACAAAACGGTGAAAAATTTGATAAGTCCGTTATTCTGCATGATAAAGTTTTTTGTGTCGTAATTGAGACGAGCAAATATAGCGTATCCGCCCTGATTAACAAATTGCTAAAATTAGTTGTGTATTTTTACGAAAGTATGCTATCTAAAGCTGCGTTCATATTACGTACCGCAGCAGCACTTTTATCAAAAGTAGCTTGCTCTTCGGCTGTTAAATTTACATCTACAATGGATTCTAAACCTGAACGTCCAATAACGCAGGGAACGCCAATGCAAATATCTTCTTGGTTGTACTCACCCTCCAAATAAACAGAGCATGGTATAATGCGCTTTTGATCATTGAGGATACTGTCAACCAAATAAGCTACGGATGCACCCGGCGCATACCACGCAGATGTTCCCAATAGCTTGGTTAATGTTGCACCACCAACCATGGTATCGGCCGCAACTTGCTTGAGTGCGTCCGCTTCGAGCATGGTTGAAACAGGAATACCATTATAAGAAGCTAATCGCGTCAATGGAATCATGGTGGTGTCTCCGTGTCCACCAATTACCATCCCGTGAATATCGTTGGCTGGCTTATCTAGGGCTTGAGACAAATAGGTTTTAAATCTTGAACTATCCAAAGCGCCGCCCATTCCAATGATGCGGTTTTTTGGCAATCCCGTTTTCTTTAGTGTCAAATAGGTCATGGTATCCATTGGGTTGGAAACCACCACAATAATGGCGTCTGGTGAGTGCGCTAAGATATTTTCAGCTACAGACTGAACAATGCCAGCGTTGATGCCAATTAATTCTTCACGTGTCATACCAGGCTTGCGCGGAATACCAGAAGTAATTACAACAACATTGCTGTTTGCCGTTTTGGTGTAATCATTGGTTGTACCTACAATTTTGGTATTAAACCCAAGGGTGGTAGCGGTTTGCATCATGTCAAGGGCTTTACCCTCAGCAAATCCTTCCTTAATATCTAGCAGTACAACTTCGCTCGCAATGCGTTGTGCAGCAATAGCATCTGCACAAGTAGCGCCAACGTTTCCGGCGCCAACTATGGTAACTTTCATGTGTTTGTTATTTTGGTTTTGTAAAAGTAAGACTTGAACGCAAATACTAAAAGCTTATGCATCGATATTCGCATAAATCGCATTCTTTTCAATAAACTCACGTCTTGGCGGCACTTCGTCGCCCATGAGCATTGAGAAAACACGGTCAGCCTCGCCTCCGTTGTCTATGGTTACTTGACGTAATGTTCTAAATTCTGGGTTCATGGTGGTATCCCAAAGTTGTTCTGCATTCATTTCACCCAAACCTTTGTAGCGCTGTACAGAAGAGCCCTGACCAAAATCTTGCATCAAACGATCACGTTGATCATCGTCCCACGCATATTGCTTCTTTTGACCTTTTTTGACTAAATAAAGCGGCGGTGTTGCAATATAGATGTAGCCGTTTTCAATCAGCTCGCGCATGTAGCGGAAAAAGAAGGTTAGTATAAGTGTTGAAATGTGACTACCATCTACATCGGCATCACACATAATGACCACCTTGTGGTAGCGTAACTTATCTAAATTCAACGCCTTGGCGTCTTCTTCTGTTCCTATGGTTACCCCTAAGGCAGTATAAATGTTTCGAATTTCTTCGTTTTCAAAAACCTTGTGTTGCATGGCTTTTTCAACGTTCAATATTTTACCACGAAGTGGTAGTATGGCTTGGAAGTTTCGGTCGCGCCCTTGCTTAGCAGTACCACCCGCCGAGTCACCCTCAACAAGGAATACCTCACAAAGCTTTGGATCTTGTTCAGAACAATCTGATAGTTTACCCGGTAATCCACCTCCGCTCATCACGGTTTTGCGTTGTACCATTTCACGCGCCTTGCGTGCAGCGTGACGTGCTTGAGCAGCTAAAATCACCTTTTGGACTATGGATTTGGCATCGTTGGGATGCTCCTCCAAATAATTCTCTAGCATTTCGGAAACAGACTGTGAAACAGCTGCACTTACTTCTCTGTTACCCAATTTGGTTTTGGTCTGTCCTTCAAATTGTGGCTCTGCTACCTTTACAGAAACAATAGCGGTCAGCCCCTCACGGAAGTCGTCTCCCGAAATTTCAAATTTAAGCTTGTCCAACATGCCAGATGCATCGGCATATTTCTTTAGCGTTGTCGTAAGACCGCGTCTAAATCCTGAAAGGTGGGTACCCCCTTCATGGGTGTTGATGTTGTTTACATAAGAATGTAGGTTTTCAGTAAACGAAGTATTATATATCATCGCAACTTCGACAGGGATGTCGTTTTTCTCTCCCTCCATTGAAATTACGTCTGTTGTAATGGGTTCTCTATTTGCATCAAGGAAACGAATAAATTCCTTTAGCCCTTCTTCTGAATGGAAAAGCTCTGAAACAACATCGCCTTTTTCATCTTTATTACGGTGGTCGGTCAGCTGTATTTTTATTCCCTTGTTCAAATAGGCAAGCTCACGCATACGGCTTGCGAGTGTGTCGTAGTTGTATTCGCGTGTTTGCGCAAAAATCGTTGGGTCTGGCGAAAAGGTCACCAATGTTCCAGTCTTGTCTGTATTACCTACCTGTTTGACAGGGTACTGAGCCTTACCTCTTGAATATTCTTGCTCCCATTCCTTGCCATCGCGGTATACGGTAGCTTTGAGCATATCAGAAAGTGCATTCACACAAGACACCCCTACGCCGTGTAAACCTCCAGAAACTTTATAAGAATCTTTGTCGAATTTACCTCCGGCACCAATTTTGGTCATTACAACCTCAAGTGCAGAAACACCTTCTTTTTTGTGCATCCCTACGGGGATACCACGTCCGTTGTCTTCAACAGTTATGGAGTTGTCCTCGTTTATCTCAACAGTTATCAGATCACAGTGACCGGCCAAAGCCTCATCAATGGAGTTATCTACGACTTCGTAAACAAGGTGGTGGAGTCCGCGTACGCCTACATCCCCAATGTACATGGAGGGGCGCATGCGCACGTGTTCCATACCTTCTAATGCCTGTATGCTATCTGCTGAATAATTCTGGTTCGGTTGGTCACTCATATGATTAAATTATGAATAAAAGCTATTCTCACAAATTTACGGGAAAAGCCCCACTTTAATGGTAAAAGTGCGGCTTTTCGTTAGTCAAGTTATCAACACAATGTGTGTAAAAATTACTCGTAAGCATCCATGTGTACGCTGCCTATGGCACGTCCCGAAGGTTCGTTCATATTTTGGAAGGATGCATCCCATGCCAATGCAGTTGGTGTACTGCATGCTATCGAAGGAACAGAGGGTACTGTAAGTGCTGCTGCCTGTGACGGGAAATGATCTTCGAAAATGCTACGGTAATAATATTCTTCTTTTGTTCTAGGTGGTTGCGCCGGAAAACGATGGCTTACCTGCTCCATTTGCGCGTCTGTTACAGACGATTCTACCAATTCTTTGAGG
>QXZR01000040.1 GCA_009886265.1 Flavobacteriaceae bacterium | reverse complement strand
TACACTTTTTATCTGGGCGATGTATTTGATGATGTTTTGGGTGGTTACGTTGGCCTTGCCTGAAACAAGTGGTTTGTCGTTTTCGGCCCTAATCCCTGCATTTGTAGCTGGTGGTTTTGCCATGTCTGCCACCAATGGCGGTATTGGTTTATACCCCATAGCTGTGGCAGCGGTGCTACAGGCTTTTGATATTCCGTATCCCCAAGCACTTGCTTTTGGTTGGGTGATGTGGACCGGGCAAACCGTAATGGTTGTGGTCTTTGGTAGTCTATCTTTTTTGTTACTGCCTGTTTTGTCCAAAAAATAATAGTTAGCTTCGCCTTATGGCAAAAGTCAAAAAAGCTTTTTTCTGTACCAACTGTGGTCATCAACATGCCCAATGGCAAGGACAATGCAGCTCCTGCAAGGCATGGAACACCCTACAAGAAGAGGTGCTAGAAAAACCCAAAACCACGGCTACGTGGCAAGACAGCAGCACCGCCCAAAAAGCGAAACCCGTACGTATTCAAGATGTTGCCGTTGATGCCGTTGCGCGGATGCCATCTGGAGATGTAGAGCTAGACCGTGTACTTGGCGGTGGTATTGTTCCGGGCTCTATGATGCTTGTTGGTGGAGAACCAGGTATTGGGAAATCTACGCTATTGCTACAAGTAGCCCTTGCCATAAAAGGAAAGGTAGTTTATGTCTCGGGTGAAGAAAGCGAACAGCAAATTAAGCTGCGCAGTGCCCGCGTAACCGAAGAATCTAGTGAGTGTTTTTTGCTGACAGAAACCAACACCCAATCGCTTTTACATCATTTGGGAACGCTGAAACCCGCCATGGTGGTTATCGACTCCATACAAACCCTACATTCCAGTATGTTGGACAGCACCGCAGGGAGCGTACCACAAATACGTGCCTGTACGGCCGAGTTGATCCAATTTGCCAAAAACACCCAAACACCTGTTTTTCTGGTTGGGCATATCACAAAAGACGGTGCCATAGCCGGACCAAAAGTATTGGAACATATGGTTGATACCGTATTGCATTTTGAAGGCGATCGCAACCATGTATATCGCATCTTACGCGCACACAAAAACCGTTTTGGCACCACTGCCGAACTCGGCATTTATACCATGGCACAAGAAGGGCTTATGGCAGTTTCAAATCCCAGTGCCTTGCTTATATCAAACGAAAGTGCAGGCCTTAGCGGTCATGCCATTGGCGCAACGGTTGAGGGCATACGCCCCATGCTCATTGAGGTGCAAGCCTTGGTCAGTTCTGCGGTTTATGGCACACCTCAGCGCAGCAGTACGGGCTTTGACAACAAACGCCTAAACATGCTGCTAGCAGTGCTTGAAAAACGTGCCGGCTTTCAACTAGGCGCCAAAGATGTATTTCTAAACCTCGCGGGCGGTATCCGCCTAGACGACCCGGGCTTAGACCTTGCCGTGATGGTAGCGATTTTGTCAAGTAGCTTGGACGTAGCCATTCCAAAAGGCTATACGTTTGCTGCTGAAGTGGGGCTTTCGGGTGAGTTACGTAACGTTCCCAAAATGGAACAACGCATGCAAGAAGCTGCCAAGCTAGGCTTTGAGCGTATGGTGGTGGCCCAAGCCGTAAAAACCGTCCCCAAAGGCTTGGAAGTTATCCGCCTAGCAACCATTCAAGATTTGGTGGGGCATTTGTTTTAAATATTGAGCTATGAGGTATCCTACTGACTTCTGCAAAAATTGTAATTTAAAATTCCGCAAAGACTATCGTTTTTGTCCGCATTGTGGGCAGCAAGCTAAAGATAAACTTACCGTTGGGCTTTTGTTTTACAATACCGTAACTAATTACTTTTCATTTGACGCCCGTTTTTTTAAAAGTGTTTATCCGCTTTTATGTAAGCCTGGCTATTTAGCCAAACTGTTTGTTAATGGGCAACGCGCAACTTACTTACACCCTGCTCAACTGTATTTGTTTACATCCATCGTATTTTTCTTTCTGATGACCACGCTCGTGGTGAGCGACAACATAAAACGTGTTGATGAAGCGTTTAAAAACCCTAGCCTTTTTGAACCGAAAGAAGAAAATACATTGGATATTAAAGTATTGAAAGGCGCAGCGTTGAGCGAACTACACCGATTAAATCAACACGCAATTAGCAACGAGCTTGCCGAAGAGAATGCGCAGCACATTCAACAATTAGACACACTATTAGAAAATGCACGTCATGAAAAGAATTTGTTTAGCTCAAGAAAATTAGATTCTTTGATACAAGAAAATGTGCGTGAAGAGCAACTTTTAAGAGCCATAGGCATGAAAGAAAATGCCAATCCTTTAACTCAAAAATTTTACGCACAAGGGCTTAAATTATACAAACAAAGAAGTGGAGGCTCCCTGTTGGAAACAATTTATGAAACCTTCCCTTTTGCATTATTTATCCTGCTTCCTGTTTTTGCATTACTGCTAAAAGTTTTCTTCTTCAGGCAAGGGGTTTATGTAAATCACTTGGTGTTTAGTTTTTACTTCTTTTCCTTTCTTTTCTTTATTTTCACTTTGCTACTTATAATCAACCAAGTTGTTAACCTTCCCTATTGGGTTGATCTGATTGTTGTTTTATCCATGGCCATTTATTTAATCCTAGCCATAAAACGATTTTACCTGGCGAGTTGGAGTGGCGCTATTTTAAAAACAGGAATTATAACGTTTTTTTATTTCTCGCTTATCATGCCTGCAACAATCACCATTTTATTTCTCTACGGGCTTTTGGTTTATTGAGGGTATTTTGTCTAACTGCTGTAAAGCCACATCAAGGTGCAGGGTTGGGTATCCGGTTATGCACTGCATCTATTTGTTTTAACATTTCTGCTGATAGTGTAATGGCTGCCGTGTCTATGTTTTCCTTTAGCTGTGCCATGGTGGTGGCGCCAATGATATTGGACGTCACAAAAGGACGATCGGTTACAAACGCCAAGGAAAGCTGGGTGAGTGTTAGCTTGTGTTCTGCGGCAATCGCCGCATAGGCTTCTGTAGCTTCACGTGATTGGTCGCTGTTGTAGCGTGCCATACGTGGAAATAATTTTAATCGGCTGTTATCGGGTAGTTGTCCATTTCTGTATTTGCCCGAAAGCACTCCAAAGGCCAAGGGCGAATACGCCAAAAGTCCCAACTGCTCACGGTGGGCTACCTCCGCATTGCCTACCTCAAAAGTACGATTGAGTAAGGAATATGGGTTTTGAATGGTTTTCATACGCGGCAATCCATTTTGCTCCGATAGGGATATGTACTTCATCGATGCCCAAGGCGTTTCGTTAGACAACCCAATATGTCTGATTTTTCCCTCTTGAACAAATGCCTCAAGTGTCTCCAAAATCGCTTGGAAATTTTCTTCCCATTGCTCGTCTGCATCTGGGAAATAGTCTCGTTTGCCAAAGAAATTGGCATTGCGCTCTGGCCAATGCAATTGGTACAGGTCAATGTAGTCCGTCTTTAGGCGGGTGAGGCTGCCTTCCAGTGCCTCACGAATGCTGCTGGGCGTAAATCCCGTGGTACGTATGTGTGCCGTATATGCCCCTGGACCGGCTATTTTGGTGGCCAATACCACTTGGTCTCGGTTGTTGCGCGCCGCAAACCAGTCGCCCATAATACGCTCGGTATCGGCATAAGTATCTGCAGTGGCTGGAACAGGATAAAGTTCTGCGGTGTCAAAAAAGTTAACCCCTGCATCTAGGGCATAGTCCATTTGTTCAAAACCCTCTGCTGGGGTGTTTTGGTTGCCCCACGTCATGGTGCCAAGGCAAATTTTACTAACCCGAAGATTGGTATGTGGAATGGTGGTGTATTTCATCTATGCGTTGCTTATAAATCTAAGGTTACGCCAACAGGACAGTGGTCAGAATGGAACGCTTGGGGAAGTATGTATGCTCTTGTTATTTTTGCGGCAAGGGTTTCGCTTACCATGGCGTAGTCAATACGCCAGCCTTTGTTATTGGCCCTTGAATTGGCGCGATAACTCCACCAGCTATATTGATGGGGTTCGTTGTTCAGCGCGCGGAACGAGTCCACAAAACCACTTTGGATGAAGCCGTCGAGCCAAGTGCGTTCTTCGGGCAAAAAGCCCGAAACCTTGGCGTTACGTACCGGGTCGTGAATATCAATGGCCTCATGGCAAATGTTATAATCGCCACAGATGACCAAGTTCGGCAGGTCTTTTTTTAGTTTGTTAATGTAGGTTAGGAAATCGTCCATATAGGTAAACTTATATGCCAAACGATCGGGGTTGGTGCCCGAAGGAAGGTATAGGCTCATCACAGAAACATCTTCAAAATCCACACGCAAATTACGCCCTTCAAAATCCATATAATCTATGCCTGTACCATAAGCCACATGCTTGGGTTTTTCTTTACACAAAACCGCCACAGAGCTGTAACCTTTTTTTTGTGCTGAAAACCAGTAGTGGTAGGGATAGCCCGCTGCTTCAAATATGCTGAGATCTAATTGCTCTGGCTGTGCTTTGGTCTCTTGCAGACACAACACGTCTGGGTTGGCGTGCTGCAACCAATCCAAAAAACCTTTTTTGATGGCTGCGCGAATACCGTTTACGTTATAGGAAATGATGTTCATCTTTGCTAAAATACAAACTAATGGTATGAAAATTGTATATCTTTGAATAACCAAATTTTAAAATCATGAATAAAATTCTTTTTTGTTCCCTCGCACTGATGGCTTTTTTGGGTCTTTATGCCCAAGAAGAAAACGAGCCAATCACCAAAGTCGAAATTGTCAAAGACTCGTCATATAAGTCTCCCGATGCCTTTGGAAAACACGAAATCAGGTTAAATGCTTTGGACTTAGTAGTCCATCCTGCTTTGCATATCTATTATGAGCGTATCGTAGATGAATCTAATGGTTATGGTGTTTCATTATTTGTCAATTTTGGAGACGACGACACAACCTATCAAGACTTTGCGCTTACGCCTTATTACCGTTTTTACTTTTTAGACCGTAAAGACTTTGGGGCAAGTGGTATGTTTGTTGAGATATTTAGTTCCTTCGCTTCCGCAAACTTTCACAGATATGACAGGCGCCTAAAAGACGAGAGTGAATTTCAATTTTCCATGGGAATTGCGCTTGGAAAAAAATGGGTAAACCGCAATGGGGTTTCATTTGAGGCCTTTGCTGGAGTGGGTCGTTATTTCTCTAACGAAGAGGGTGTCCCAGATGCCCATGGCCGTTTTGGTTTGGCCATAGGAAAGCGGTTTTAAATATCTCCTAACCAGTTTTGGAACGACACCGCTGCGTTGATTTTTGCTTTGGCTTCGGGTAGCGTCAAGCGTTCTTGTGCCATGCTATCACGATAGCGAATGGTTACCGTTTGGTCTTCTAAGGTTTGGTGATCGACCGTAATACAAAAGGGCGTGCCCAAGGCATCTTGTCGTCTGTAGCGACGGCCAACAGCATCTTTCTCATCATAAGCAACCGTCATGTCCCATTTAAGTTCATCCACAAAAGATTTGGCAATATCGGGCAAACCGTCTTTTTTGACCAATGGCAATACCGCTACTTTGGTAGGTGCCACCACTGCTGGTAAGCGTAAAACTGTTCTGCTAGAACCGTCTTCAAGGGTTTCTTCTTGTAAGGAATTTGAAAATACCGCCAAGAACAATCGATCTAACCCAATAGAAGTTTCCAATACATAAGGCACGTAGTTTTCCTGACGCTCTGGATCAAAGTACTGTAGTTTTTTTCCTGAAAATTCCTCGTGACTGCTCAAGTCAAAGTCTGTTCTGGAGTGTATGCCTTCCAACTCCTTAAATCCAAAGGGAAACTTAAACTCAATATCACAAGCGGCATCGGCATAGTGCGCCAATTTTTCGTGGTCGTGAAAGCGGTAATTGTCCTCCCCTAAACCTAACGAGTGGTGCCATTTCAGACGGGTTTCTTTCCAGTGGGCATACCACTCTTTTTGGGTGCCGGGCGGAATAAAAAACTGCATTTCCATTTGTTCAAATTCACGCATGCGGAAAATAAACTGCCGCGCAACAATTTCGTTGCGAAAAGCCTTCCCCGTTTGGGCAATCCCAAAGGGCAATTTCATGCGGCCTGTTTTTTGTACGTTTAAAAAGTTTACAAAAATTCCTTGTGCGGTTTCGGGACGTAAATAGAGTTCTGTTGCACTTTCGGCGGATGCGCCAAGCTTGGTGCCAAACATAAGGTTAAATTGCTTGACCTCAGTCCAGTTTTTAGAACCCGAAACAGGGCATACAATCTCAAGTTCTTCAATAAGTGACTTAACATCTGCTAGGTCTTCTTTTTCCAAAGACTTGCCCAAACGCTTTAGTATGGCATCTCCTTTTTCTTTGTAGCCAACCACTCTTGGATTGGTACTCAAAAATTGGGCTTTGTCAAAAGCATCGCCAAAACGTTTGGCAGCTTTCTTTACTTCCTTTTCAATTTTGGTGTCTAGCTTGCCTACATAATCCTCCACCAACACATCTGCGCGATAGCGTTTTTTAGAATCCTTGTTGTCAATAAGTGGATCGTTAAAGGCATCCACGTGACCAGAAGCTTTCCAAGTGGTGGGGTGCATCAAAATGGCTGCATCCAAGCCTACAATATTGTCATTGAGTTGTACCATGGCTTTCCACCAATAATCGCGAAGGTTTTTTTTAAGTGCTACGCCTTGTTGACCGTAGTCATATACAGCGCTAAGGCCGTCGTAAATTTCACTAGAAGGAAAAACAAACCCATACTCCTTGGCATGGGACAATACTTTTTTGAACAACTCTTGATTTGCCATGGGGCAAAAATAGGATAAGTTTCGTAATTTAAACCTTCAGAATCGCTTAACCTTTTACTATGCTCCAGGATTTGCTTGCTGTATGGTTTCCACAGTGTTGCTGGGGATGTGGACTTTCCTTGCCAAAAAAGCAGCAATGGCTGTGTGTGTATTGCCAATCTCAACTGCCCAAAACCTATTTCGAAGGCGATAAAAACAATCCCCTCAAACTGATGATGCGCCAACACCTTCCTGTAGAAAGTGCTTACGCACCTTTCTATTTTTCCCAAAATAATCCCATTCAAAAGCTGTTGCACGCGCTCAAATATCAAAGCAAACCCAAAGTAGGAGATTGGGTGGCCAAGCAATGTTATGCGTTGCTACCACAACAACATTTACTAAAGCAATGTGATGCTGTAGTTCCTGTTCCGCTACACCCAAGGCGAGAAAAACAGCGGGGTTACAATCAAAGTGCGCGTTTTGGGCACTATTGGGCAAAGCAACTTGGAGTGCCATTTCTCAGCAATATGCTGTTGCGAAAAAACGAAACCAAAACATTGGTGCGCATGAGTAGAAAAGAGCGCTGGAAAGAGGTTAAAAATGCTTTTGATGTTGAAACCGATACGCACTATAAACACTTGTTATTGGTCGATGATGTGATTACTACGGGTGCGACACTAACCGCCTGTGGAAATGCGCTGCTTAAACAAGCCACCCAAAAAATTTCGGTACTCGGAATGGCATATGCGCAAAACATTCTTCCGTAAGCAAGAAAATAGTCGTTATTTTGTGCCATGCTTAAACGTGTTTTTGTTGCACTGTTCATGTGCGCATTGTTTGTACAATGTGCGCGTCGTGGTTCGCCAACAGGTGGCCCCAAAGACGAAACGCCTCCAGTGCTGCTGCGTGCTGAGCCACCACAAAAAACCGTCAACTTCAAAGACGATGAGATTCGCATTTACTTTGACGAGTATATTAAGCTCAAAAAATTAAGAGAGCAACTGGTGATTTCTCCGCCACTTGACCAAAGTGCCTACATTATTACTCCACAAGGCATGGCGGCCAAATATATTAGTGTTGCGCTAATGGACACCCTTACGCCCAACACAACCTATACCTTCAATTTTGGAGAAAGTGTGGTGGACAACAACGAGGGCAACCCCTTATCCTTTTTCTCTTATGTTTTTTCAACTGGAGCAGCCATTGATTCTTTAACGTTGCGTGGACGTATTTCGGATGCCTTGTCACGCAAGCCTGAAAGCTTTGTTTCTGTGATGTTATACCCAGTAGATAGCACTTTCACGGATTCTGTGATTTTTAAGAATAAGCCGCTGTATTACACCAATACCCTTGATAGTCTTATTGAATTTACCGTTCCCAATCTAAAAGAGGGGCGTTATCTATTGGCTGCTGTAAAAGACGTTTCTAAAAATTATGTGTTTGATCCATCGATTGATAAAATCGATGTGATTTCTGAGGCCATAACATTGCCTAACGACAGCCTATTTTCCCTGTCCTTGTTTAAAGAAAATCCCAATTTTGCTTTTGGGCGTGCCTACCAAGCTGGGAAGCAGCGTGTGGGCTTTGGCTATACGGGAAGCCCTGATTTTGATATCGTTTTAGAAGGAGAGTTGCCTAACTCTTTTGCTTCTGTTGTTTCACGAGATCGTGAAACGGATACTGTATATTATTGGTATAAAGGCATTGAGACGGACTCATTAAAGTTTACGCTCAAGCACGACACCTTGACAAAATCCTATGAGTACCGCATCAGAAAAGGGGAGCCTGACTCGCTCAAAGTCACTGTAGTCCAAAATGGCACTTTACATCTTGCTGACACCCTAAAAATCAGAACCAATACGCCCTTAAAAGACTTTGATGTCGATGCTATTTCACTGCGTGATAAAGATTCTGTTAGTGTTCCATTTAAGTTGGCACAAAACAACAAGCACGAGCTTCAAATGCTATTTGATGTTTTCCCTAGTGAAAATTATCAATTACAACTTTTGCCGGGTGCCATCACTGATTTTTTTGACATGACGCATGATACCCTTGCGGTTAAGCTCAACACCAAAAGCCGTGTAGACTATGGCAATTTGTCGCTGCGTTTGGGTAATGTTCCCTCATTTCCCATTTTCATTGATTTATTAGATGAAAAAGAGGAGATAAAACGCTCTGTTTATGTAACAGAACCGAGGGGTATATTTCGCTTTGCTTATTTACGTCCAAATAAATATTACATAAGAGTACGTATTGATGAAAACGCCAATGGCAAATGGGATACGGGTCATTATCTAAAAAAGCAAAAGCCAGAAGCCGTTTATCATTTCGAATCGCTGCTAGATGTTCGTGCTAACTGGGAGCTGCAAGAGCAGTTTATTTTAGAGTAAAATCGTCTCGATCTTCTAAAAAAGGGAGTTTTTTACGTGTGCTGTGAAGCGTATCAAGGTCAATGGTAAAGCTAGTAGAGGTATCTTTTTCGTCCATAAAAATCAACTCATCACCCAAAGCATTATAGGCTGCAGAGGCTCCAGGATAGGTCAGGCGATAGGCATCTTTTCCCGTTCTATTTACACCAATGCAATAGGCCATGTTTTCAATAGCGCGTGCACGCAAAAGGGCATTCCATGCTTGAATACGGGCTGCTGGCCAGTTGGCAACGCAAAGCAATAGGTCATAGTTGTCTGTGTTGCGAGCAAACACGGGAAAGCGCAAATCATAACACACCAAAGGACGAATACGAAAACCTGCATATTCAATTAATACTGATTTCTTTCCGGCACGATACACCTTTGATTCTCCTGAAGGGGTATAGGGGTGCACTTTATCATAGGTTTCTAACTCAGCTGTTGGATGCACAAAAACAAAGCGGTTATACAAGTAGTTTCCTTCTTGAATGGCAAGGCTACCGCAAATAGCGGTATGGTGCATTTTTGCCATTTTTTTCATCCATTGAATCGTGGGGCCATACATGGTTTCGGCCACTTCTTCTGGTTTCATGGTAAAGCCCGTTGCCCACATTTCGGGCAGCACAACCAGGGCTGTTGCTTTGGGTAATTCATTTAGCTGCTTTTCGAACAGTTTTTGGTTGGCGATAGGATTGTGCCAAACGATGTTGTGTTGTAGTATGGCAATTTGTAGGGAATTCATTTTATGAAGTTACTATTTTTTGTAGTTTTGCCATCCCTAACCAAAAAAGCAAGTTGCTTTTTAAATCTTAAACCTACTAAAAGTTATGAATATACCTTTATGCATTTCAACAGTTGCAGTTATTGTTATTTTGATAATTGTACTAACAAAACGTCACAACAAGCAGCAGAAGTAAACTCGTTTTAACCTTTTAGGTTTGCAGCTAAGTATTCTCGATTCATACGGGCTATATTTTTAAGGGAAATCCCTTTGGGACATTCCACTTCGCAAGCGCCAGTGTTGGTACAGTTTCC
>QXZR01000004.1 GCA_009886265.1 Flavobacteriaceae bacterium | reverse complement strand
CGCATATTCTGCAGTTAGGCGCTAGTGTTGATGAAATTGTTCACATGACAGCAGTTGCTGCGGTGGATGCGCAAAACAAGAAAAAATGATAACACAACTAAACGGAAGACTTGTTACCAAGACTCCGACAACCATAGTGGTAGACTGCAATGGTGTAGGATATGAAGTCCACATTTCACTGAATACTTATGGACAGTTGCCAGAAGATGAGCTTATTCGGATTTACACCCACATGCAGGTTCGAGAAGATGCACAAAACCTATACGGTTTTATGGAAAAGGTTGAGCGTAGTGTATTTCGTTTACTTTTGAGTGTGAGTGGAATTGGTGCCAATACGGCACGAACGGTTCTTTCTTCCATGAACCCCCAAGAAGTGGCGCAGGCCATACAAACCGATAATGTGGCTGCCATTCAAGCAGTGAAGGGAATCGGCGCCAAAACAGCCCAACGTGTTATCGTTGATTTAAGAGACAAGGTCACAAGTCTTATAGGTGATGAAGAAATAGCATTGGTCTCGAACAATACCCAGCGTGATGAAGCGTTATCTGCATTAGGAGTTTTGGGTTATCCCACGAAGCAAACCCAAAAGGTCGTTGATGCACTCTTACAGGTGGAGCCCGACATGCCCGTAGATCGTTTGATTAAAAACGCGCTGAACAAATTATAATGCAAACCATTACCAATAAAAAAACAGGACTACTTTTGGTGCTTATCAGCGCCCTGTTTTCTTTTGGTTTATATGGTCAAAACAACACAACAAATGCTGCTGACAGCTTGGTTTTAGCACAAAATCTCAAGCAAATAAGCCTTAAAAATAAACCCAACGCTTTTGCCATATCCTACACATTTGACCCTAAACTGAACTTGTACTTCTACAATGTTAAAGTTGGAAATATAGATGCAGAAAAGCCTTTGGTACTTACCCCAAGAGAATACCAAAGACGGGTATTTTCAGAAAAGTCTAGAGCTTATATACGTGAGAAACAAGAAGCTATAGCTGGAATTAATGAGGACGAAGACGCTCAAGAAGATCAGTTGCCGGATTACTATGTCAACTCCAAGCTCTTTGTAAGTATTTTTGGCAGTAATGAGATTGACATACGCCCGCAAGGTTCTGCGAGTATTGACTTGGGAGTTCGATACCAAAAATCGGGTAATCCCAGCCTTTCTCCTCGCAATCAGAGCACCCTTGCTTTTGATTTCAACCAACGTATCAACCTAGCGCTTGCAGGAACAATAGGTACTCGATTAAAAGTAAACGCAAATTACGATACCCAGTCTACTTTTGATTTTCAGCGTGTTGTCAAATTGGAATTTTTCCCAGAAGACTTAGTGCCAAGTAGTGTGCAAAACACCATCAATAAAGGCAAAGATTTGGTCAATAAAGGAAAGGACTTGGCCAACAAAGGCAAGGACTTGATAAATAAAGGCAATGATCTTGTCAATAGCGGTAGGGGCAAGCTTAACGATATCCAAAATCTTAGAGACCAAGGGATAAGCGGTAATGAGGATGGCATTCTTCAAAAATTAGAAGTGGGTAATGTTATTATGCCCATAAACAGCTCGCTTATTACTGGTGCCCAAAGTCTTTTTGGGGTCAAAGCAGAATTGAAGTTTGGGAATACAAACATAGCTGCCGTAATTTCAGAGCAACGTTCGCAAAGTCAAACCATCCAAACCAACGGAGAGGGGACACTTGAAGAATTTTCCCTGTTTGCCTTAGACTATGAGGACAACCGACACTTTTTCTTAGCACAATACTTTAGAGACAACTATAATAAATCGGTTAAAACCTACCCGTATATCAACTCTCCGATTGACATTACCCGTTTAGAAGTTTGGGTTACCAACCGTTCGGCACGTACAAGTAATGTGAGAAATCTTATTGCCCTTCAAGATTTGGGGGAATCTAATCCAGATGCCACTATACTCGATGATGTTACTAGTGGCTTTTTTAATGTAGGACCCAATGCTTTTCCTGATAACGATGTAAACAAGGTTGATCCTCTTGCCATTGGAGGTGCGGGAATTCTTACTGATGATATTCGGGATATTGCTACAGCAAAAGATGGCTTTGGCAGCATTTCATCCCAAGTGATAGAGGGACGTGATTACGCCATTTTGGAAAGTGCTCGAAAATTAAATCAAAGCGAATATATCTTACATAAGCAGCTGGGCTACGTTTCATTAAATCAGCCTTTGAACAATGATGAAGTATTAGCCGTTGCCTTTCAATATACCGTCAATGGTCAAGTCTATCAAGTAGGTGAATTTGCTGGTGATGGTGTCGCGGCAACTACCGTTTCTGGATTGCCAGCCGCGCCAATTGTAAGCAATAACAGCTTGGTGGTTAAAATGCTTAAAAGCTCTGTGCTTGATGTAGCACAACCCGTTTTTGATTTGATGATGAAAAACGTCTATAACATTGGCGCATTTCAGCTAGACCAAGAGGATTTTGTTTTCAATATCGTTTACACCGACCCCTCACCAACAAACTTTATTACACCTGCAGCTGAACAAGGCGCTCAAGATAAGTGGCCCGCAGGGACAGAAGAGCGTATTTTGCTTAACCTTTTTGGTTTGGATAGACTTAATATCTATCAAGACGCCCAACCCAAAGGAGATGGATTTTTTGATTTTATCAGCGGGATTACCGTTCTTCCAGAACAAGGACAAATCATTTTCCCAAGTATAGAGCCTTTTGGCGCGTACTTATTTGAATTATTAAAGTCTAATGATCCGCAAGAAGAATATGGCAACAGAAGTTTTTACAACGATAACCAAAAGAAGTATGTCTTTAAGGAGATGTACGATATCACAAAGGCAGATGCGGCGGATTACCAACGGTACAATAAATTTGAGTTAAAAGGACGCTACAAATCAACGGGTGGCGGACAAGGAATAGCGCTTGGTGCATTTAATGTACCACGTGGTTCTGTTCGTGTTACCGCTGGTGGTAGATTGCTTCAAGAAGGATCAGACTACACGGTAAATTATCAATTGGGACGTGTAACCATACTTAACGAAGGCATTAAAAATTCGAATATACCAATTGAGGTTTCTACTGAAAGCAACACCCTTTTTGGTCAACAGAACAAGCGCTTTATGGGCTTCACTGCCGAACATAAAGTAAATGACGACCTCTTGCTGGGTGGAACGTATTTGCGCCTTAGTGAACGACCCCTAACCCAAAAAGCAAATTACGGTTCAGAGCCGGTAAATAACACCATGATGGGATTGAGTGGAAATTTCTCAAAGGAGATTCCTTTCCTCACAAGAATGGTAAACAAGCTCCCTAATATTGATAGCCGAGTAGCATCAAATGTTTCCATTCGGGCAGAGGCAGCTTATTTGAAAGTGGGACAGCCAAGAGGCACCCAGCTTAACAATGCTGCCACCACATACATAGATGATTTTGAAGGAACGCAGACCAACCTAGATATACGAGATACCTACTCTTGGTTTCTCTCCAGTGTGCCCGCCCCCTCACAACAATTGCCTATTGCTGGCTCAAGTGTAAATGTAGATGATATAAGTGCTGGTTATCAGCGCGCCAAACTTTCATGGTACAATATCGATCCCTTGTTTTATTCCAATAGAAGGCCAGGTGGCATTTCTGATGATGACCTTTCGACCAATGCAGCTAGACGTATTTTTATCGAAGAAATTTTTCCCCAGCAAGACATTGTTCAAGGCCAGTCTATGGTGCAGTATACTTTTGACTTGGCTTATTATCCAGGCGAACGCGGGCCGTATAATAATGCCTCTTCTTTTGGGTCAACTCCAGAAGACAATTGGGCAGGAATTACTCGTGCCATGTCAACCACTGACTTTGCACAGTCCAATGTGGAGTATATTGAATTTTGGCTGTTAGATACTTTTTCAGAGCAAACTTCTGCAACGGATGATTTGGGCGAATTGGTATTTCATTTGGGTAATATATCGGAAGACGTATTAAAGGATGGACGCAAGGTTTACGAAAACGGACTTCCAGCTTCTGGGCAAAATACAGCTACTTACAATACCGCTTGGGGGATTACACCAGCTACACAGTCGCTAGTTTATGCTTTTGATGCCGATGGGCAAAACCGCAGCCTGCAAGACGTAGGTTTGGACGGACTCAACGATGACGAAGAACGTATCATATATACCAACGGCCCTACGGATGACCCCGCAGGTGACAACTACAGTTATTTTGGTCAAGGCAGTGGTTCTGTATTGGATCGCTATAAAAATTACAACGGTACACAAGGCAACTCCCCAATTGAAGTTACTGAACAGTTTAGAGGCTCATACACCACGCCAGATGCTGAAGATCTAAATCAGGACAATACCATGAATACGATTGACAGGTATTTTCAATATCGTATTCCTGTTCAAAAAAACATGCAGGTTGGCAGCCACCCGTTCTTGGTTGATGTACGTGAAAAAGATAACATTGAATTGCCAAATGGCCAGGTTACTTCTTCGCGCTGGCTACAATTCCGTGTTCCAGTAGTACCAGCTTATTATGATGCTCCACAAAAGAGAAATTATTTTGAACCCATAAATGGTATGAATGACCTCAGGTCAATTCGCTTTATGCGGATGATGTTAACAGGGTTTAGCCAGCCAACGGTTTTCCGTTTTGGTACATTGGATATTGTCCGTGCCGATTGGACACGTGTGCCCACACCACTTAACACCAAACAGATTCCACACCCAAACACCCAGCTTGAAGTAAGTGCGGTCAATGTGTTGGAGAACGAAACAAGGACACCCATACGCTATAAACTACCACCGGGAATTGTGCGCGAGACCTTGAATAGCTACAACAATTTGATTCGTGAAAACGAACAATCACTGTCGTTAAGAGTAAGAGATTTAGCTCCCGAAGATGGACAAGGGGTATACAAGCATATTGATTTGGATATGCGCCAATACAAGCGTTTGCGCATGTTCTTGCATGCCGAATCGTTACCTGACGAAAACCCGTTGCCAGGCGAGGGCGCCAATGACGATTTAGATGAACGCATGGTAGCTTTTATTCGATTGGGAACTGATTTGGATGAAAACTATTATCAAATAGAAATTCCGCTTAAGCCAACTGCCTATACCAATGGCGTATCAAATAATTTAACTGCCGAGGAGGTCTGGCAAGTGGCATCTAACGAAATAGACATACCTGTAGATTGGCTTACAAAAATTAAGGCCAAATCCATAGCAAGCCGAGAAATAGTAGGTGCTACCTACTTTAATGAGGATCTCGATCGCATTAGCGAATTCACACCAAGCTCCAGTTTGCCAGGCGATAAAAAATACAAATTATCCATTCGTGGTAATCCAACGCTTGGTGCCATAAGAACCTTGGTTGTAGGTATTAAAAACCCCAGTACTGCTGTGGGAAATAACCTTGATGGCGAGGTATGGTTTAATGAACTTCGTCTTTCGGAAATTGACTCGAGTGGTGGTTGGGCTGCTGTTGGTTCGGTAGATGCCAACCTAGCGGACTTTGCAAATGTAACTTTAAATGGGGCCATCTCTACTGTAGGATTTGGCGCTATTGATCAGTCACCAAATATGCGAAGCCAAGACGACACCCGTTCTTATGGCATAGCCACAAGTATTAATGCGGGGATGCTATTTCCCGAAAAATGGGGACTAGTACTGCCCGTAAGCTACAGCTACAATCAAGAGGTTATTACACCAAAATACGACCCTTATTACAGGGATATTGAGTTACAGGACAGACTGGACACCGCTGACAATCAAGGCGAACGTGACGCCATTCGTGAACAGGCCATTAGTGTTGCCAAACTCAAAAGCATCAATCTTATCGGCGTACGTAAGCAGCGCGCACCAGATGCCAAGCAAAACTTTTTTGACATTGAGAATTTAGATCTTTCCTATTCTTATAACGAAGAAAAAAGACACGACTTTGAAATTGAAGACTACGCCTTTCAGAATGTGCGTATGGGTGCAGGATATAATTATTCATTCAAGCCGTTGTCCATAAAACCACTCGGTAAAGTACAGGCCATAACCAATAAGAAGTATTTACGTTGGTTGTCTGAAATCAATTTGAATTTGATGCCCAGCTCGGTTTCACTTGCGGCAAACATCAACAGAACCTTCCAAAGCCAGCGTTTCCGCCAGGTCTTTTTGGAAGGCATGGATGCTTCAAACCAGTTGCCTTTACCAGACTTACAACAACGCAACTACCTATTTGACTGGTTGTTTACGGTTAACCATAATCTGACCAACTCATTCCGCATTGATTTTTCTGCTTCTAGCCGAAATATCGTTCGTAATTATTTGAAGAATGGTACTGCGGGTAGTACACAAACAGACACCTCACTTGATATCTGGGATGGTATTTGGGACACGGGACAAATGGACCGTTTTGACCAGTCTATTGGCGCTACTTATCAATTGCCATTTAAGTATATCCCACTGTTGTCTTTCTTAGATGGGACCTATTCTTACACAGGTAATTTCAATTGGCAGCGAGGCTCCACTGCCTTGGCCAATGTGGTAGATGAAAACAATAACTCACTAGGTATAGTTCATACGCTACAGAATGCCAATACCATACAATGGAACGGAAGTGCCAATATGCAGGCGCTTTACAATAGTTTAGGCTTGCGTAAAAACACCAAGAAAAGCGACAAAAAGAAAGCAGGAGTTAAGATTAAGAACTCTTTGATAGGGGTGGTTACTGCATTGAGACGGGTGCAGTTTTCGTATAGCGAGAACAACGGAACCGTGTTGCCAGGATATACCCAAAACATAGGTTTTTTAGGAACGGCTAACCCAGGAATAGCATTTGCTTTGGGTCGTCAAGAAGACATTCGTTTTGAAGCAGCAAAAAGGGGATGGTTAACGGAATTCCCAAATTTTAACCAAGCCTATACGACCGTACACAACAACGAAATCTCCTACAACGCTGAGATTGGATTGTTACAAGGATTACAACTGGACTTGACAGGCAATCGCAGTTACTCAGAAAACAATTCTGAAAACTTTAGTGTTGTCAATGGGGTTTATAACGCATTGACGCCACGCTTGTTTGGTAATTTTGAAATCTCAACTATTATGTTGCGCACGTCATTTAGCGGAGATGGACTGACATCAACAGCTTTTGAAGATCTCAAAACAAACCGATTGGTTATTGCAGAACGATTGGGTGCTGCAAGAGGTGTTCCGGCTGGAAATGTTGATGCAGACGGCTTCCCAACAGGCTATGGAAAAACCAATCAAGCAGTGCTTATTCCTGCATTTTTGGCCGCCTATACTGGGGCAGACCCCAATTCGGTTAGTATGGACGCAAAACGCAGCTTCCCACTACCCAACTGGAACATGCAGTATACCGGATTTATGCGCTTGAAATCATTTAAAAAACGATTTAACCGATTTGCAATTTCACACGGTTATCGCGCCAGCCATACGCTCAACGCCTTTGCTACTAACCTTGAGTATCAAGCGAACGGCACCGATCAATCAGGGAACTTTATGAATAAAATTCTTTACACCAACGTAAACTTGGTGGAGCAGTTTAACCCATTGATTAAGCTTGATTTTGAACTTAAAAACAGCTTTCAAGTTTCTGCCGAAGTGCGCAAAGACCGCGCATTGTCCTTGTCTCTTGACAACAATTTACTCACCGAAACTTCTGGTGACGAATGGATTGTTGGCATGGGCTACCGCATCAAAAACGTAAAGTTCAAAACCAATGTTGGCGGCAAGTCGACCAAGCTCAAAGGAGATATCAATATCAAAGGGGATTTATCTATTCGGGATAATATTACGCTTATTCGAAACTTAGATCTTTTGAGTGATCAGGTTACTGCCGGTCAACGCTTATGGTCGCTAAAGGTGTCAGCTGACTATTCACTTTCTCGTAATTTTAATGCCTTGTTTTTCTACGACCACGCATTCTCAAAATTTGCCATATCAACGGCTTTCCCGCAAACCAATATTCGTGCTGGAATAACCATGAGATACAATTTTGGAAATTAGGGTGTTTGCATTACATTTAAACAAAATTGAAAGATGAATATTCCACAGGATTTAAAATATACTCAAGACCACGAATGGGTTCGCATTGAAGGGGACGAAGCAACAGTTGGTATTACCGATTTTGCACAAGGCGAGTTGGGAGACATTGTTTACGTTGAGGTTGAAACCATAGGTGAATCGCTAGATAAGGAAGCGGTTTTTGGAACGGTTGAGGCAGTTAAAACAGTTTCCGATTTGTTTTTGCCACTTGCGGGTGAAATCACGGCTTTTAACGAAGACCTTGAGGACACTCCAGAACTGGTAAACGACGACCCTTATGACCAAGGATGGATTATAAAAATGAAAATCAGCGACCTCTCTCAGTTAGAAGCCCTGCTCACACACGAGGGATACCAAGCTGTTATTTCGTAATTTAAGTAGCCTTTAATTTTTATTTACTATACTTATATTAAAATCATTATTTTAGCTTCTCAATAAACGTTTCAAATGCAACCGAAAAAAAATCCTAATGCTGATTTAAGAAAGAATGCCAAGCTATATTTTGCCATTGGTCTTTGTTCAGTACTCTTTATTTCCTGGCAAGCAATCGAATGGAAAACCTACGATAAATCCTTGTATGGCTATGAGGCACTAAATGTAGATGATGACGATGATGAACTTGTTCCACTTACCGAGCAAATCAAAACACCGCCGCCACCGCCGCCACCGCCAGCACCAGAAATTATTGAGGTAGTTGAAGATGAGGAAGAAGTAGAGGAAACGGTTATTGAATCTACAGAAACCACACAAGAAGAAATTATTGAGGAAGTTGAAGTGATGGAAGAAGATTTGGACGTTGATGTTCCCTTTGCCATTATTGAAGACGTACCCTTGTTTCCCGGTTGTGAGCGCGTAAAAAAATCTGAACGCAGAAAATGCTTCCAAGAGAAGATACAGCGACATATTGCCAAGAACTTCCGCTACCCTGAAATTGCCCAAGAAATGGGTATTCAAGGACGTGTATATGTTCAGTTTATTATTGGCAAAGATGGCAGCATCACAGGCATCAGAACCCGTGGACCAGACAAGAATTTAGAGAAAGAAGCCAATCGTATTATTG
>QXZR01000039.1 GCA_009886265.1 Flavobacteriaceae bacterium | reverse complement strand
GCTGTTGATCTGGTGATAGCAATCCTTCAAAAGCTGCCAAAACGGCATGATGGAGGTAACCATTTTTGATAAAACGGTTATTGACAAAGAAAAACTGTTGGTGCCTTGACTTCTTGGCAAATTTCGGTTTTAGCACAAAGCCACTGACTTCAAGCAGTTCTGTTTTTTCATTGACAGGCACAAGACGCTCGTCAAACTTAGCGCCAAAAATATGCGAAATACGTTGGCGTCTGCTCGATGCGGGTAACTGAAAAACTTCGCTGCCGTTGTGCAAGAGCTCAAAATGAATGTCGTGATGCACAAGAGCAACACGATGGAATTCATCTGTAATATGTCTAAATTCCACTTGTGGCGATTTTAAAAAATTACGCCTAGCGGGAATATTAAAAAAGAGGTTTTTGACTGTTATGGAAGTGCCTTGCGCTGCTGTTGTGCGTTGTTGTTGGTTTACCTCAGAACCTGAAATATCTATGCGAACACCCAAGTCATCGGCCTTGGTTTTGGTGATAAGCTGTACTTGTGCAACGGCTGCAATACTAGCCATGGCCTCGCCCCTAAAGCCCTTGGTGCTTAGTTTAAACAAGTCTGCTGCAGTGCTGATTTTTGAAGTTGCGTGGCGTTCAAAGCACATGCGCGCATCGTTTTCGCTCATGCCCTTGCCGTTGTCCACCACTTGTATGTGTGCCTTGCCAGCTTCTTTGACAACAAGTGATATGCGTGTTGCACCAGCGTCAATGGCATTTTCCAATAGCTCTTTGACTACGGAAGCGGGCCTTTGCACCACCTCACCTGCAGCAATTTGATTGGCTACATGGTCGGGAAGTAATTGAATAACGTCTCCCATATTTTTCAAAAAATAGAAAGATCAAAGTCGAGCACATAGAGAGCCCCTAATACCAATAACCCTATAATCATCAACAACAAAGGTGATAGCCCTTTGTTACCTCGATTGCGACTCATGCTGCGTGCCTCACGCCAATGTGCGCCAAAATCATTTTTGTTTGGCATATCGCGATAGCGCTCAAACGTGTTTTCAAAAGCATAGGGATTTGTCTCCTCCTTCCCCTTGTAGTAGCGGGGGGTGTAGTTAAATCTTCTATTGTTACGCTGTTTGTTAAAGGATAGTCGCACGGTCTCGGATTGAATATCAAATGTACAAAAAGCGGACTAATACCTACAATAGCTATCTTTGTTTTATGATTGAAAACCAACTCGAACAATTAAAGCAATGGCTAGACAAGCCAGCAGCGGTCGTAATTATACCTCACAAAAACCCCGATGGCGATGCCATGGGCAGCTGTTTGGCTTGGCAGGGCATACTAAATCAACTGGGGCATAGCACAACCGTTATAGCACCTAACGACTACCCTACCTTCTTACATTGGCTCCCGGGACACGATAGTGTTTTGATTTATGAAAACAATCAAGAAGTGGCTGACAAGCTTATCGCTGCTGCAGATATGGTTTTTACACTAGACTTCAACACGCTCAAACGCATCGACCAAATGGGCGTTCGTGTGTCAGAAAGTTCTGCCAAAAAAATCATGATTGACCACCATCAAGAGCCAGATGACTATGCCGATATCATGTTCTCAAACCCCGCCATAGGCTCAACATGCGAATTTGTGTTTCAAATTATTGAAGGACTGGGGCTGGTTCAGAACATAAATAAGGACATTGCCAGTTCGCTCTATACAGGAATTGTAACCGACACAGGATCGTTTAGGTTTCCAAGTGTAACTGCAGCTACCCATCGCGCTGTGGCTACGCTCATTGATGCGGGTGCAAACCACAGTCAGATTCACGAAAAAATCAAGGACAATGCTAGGCCAGACAGGTTAAAACTATTGGGGATTGCGCTCAATAACATGATTTTTATAACTAAATATAAGACGGCTTACATCACCCTTAGCCAAGACGAATTAGACGCCTGCAACTATCAAAAAGGCGATACAGAAGGTTTTGTTAATTACGGGCTATCTGTTGCTGGAATAGAAATGGCAGTACTTATGACAGAAAGCAAAAAAGAAAACATGATTAAAATATCCTTTAGGAGTAAAGGAGATTTGGCCGTTAACCTATTCGCTAAAACCTATTTTGAAGGCGGTGGACACATCAATGCAGCCGGCGGAAAGTCAGACAAATCACTACAAGAAACTGAGGCCTATTTTCTCAAATCATTGGCTACATTTTTATCATGACCACATATTTTGTACTTTTCGAATCTTAAATTTTATATTATGAACAACAAAACCCTATTCACAGCATTTATTCTAGCCCTAATCGTTGGATGCTCAACTTCAAAAAACGGCTTAGACAAAGGGCTTTATGCTGAATTCAATACCAACAAAGGAATCATCACCCTTCAGCTAACCTATGACCAAACACCCAATACGGTAGCGAACTTTGTCTCCTTGGCAGAAGGAACAAACAACCAAGTAGACAGTATTTATCTTGGTAAAAAATATTATGACGGTTTAGTCTTTCACCGTGTCATTCCTGATTTTATGATTCAAGGTGGGGACCCAACGGCAACGGGAAGCGGTGGTCCTGGATATGCTTTTGAGGATGAAATTGTTGAAACTCTAAAACACGATGGCCCAGGGGTCTTATCTATGGCAAATGCCGGACCCAACACCAATGGAAGTCAATTCTTTATCACCCACAAGGAAACGCCTTGGCTAAATGGGAAACACAGTGTTTTTGGCAAGGTAATTTCGGGGCAAAAAGTGGTTGACTCGATTCAACAAAACGATACCATAGTATCGGTTAACATTATTCGCAAGGGTAGCCAAGCAAGAAAATTCAAAGCGGATAAGATTTTTGATGCATATTTTGACGGCATTGAAGAGAGAAAAGCAGCCAAGCTTGCCGCACAAGAAAAAGTAAAGTCAGAAAAAGCAGCAGCCTTGAGCGCACTCAAAGCAGATGCAACGGTGACCAAAAGTGGATTGGCCTATGTCATCACTTCCAAAACAGATGGCGCCGCTGTTGTTCCTGGAAAAACAGCACGTACGCACTATGCGGTTTATTTTGAAAATGGGGATTTGCTGGATACTTCAATATCAGAAGTCGCAAAGGCTTATGGAAAGCACGACCAAAGACGTGAAAGCGGCGGTGGTTACAAACCCATTGAGGCACGCGTTGATCCAGAAGTATCGCTTATTGCAGGCTTTAAAGAAGGTTTATCCTTACTTAAAGAAGGTGAAAAAGCAACGCTATACCTCCCTTATCAAATCGCTTATGGCGAGCAAGGGAATTCCGTAATTCCACCCAAATCAACACTTATTTTTGAAGTGGAAGTTGTTGAGCTCGTTGGGGAATGATTTTTAGAATACGGCATTTAATACTGCTGTGTTTCTTCCTGTTCTTTTTGGGTTTTCTAATCCTGCCTTTAGACAATGAATGGGTGCAAAGCCTTTATGGTCAAAGCATCTATCCCAACATAGCAGCCGTAAATCACTTTTTGTGGTCAAAAGTGCCCTTTTCGATTGGTGACTTAGGGTATGCAATTGGAATACTACTCATCTTTATCAGGTTAAAACGTTTTAAGTTCAAACGCCATATTGGGCTTGTCCTTGCTGCGGTTTTTATCATCATTAGCTTGTTCTATGTCTCTTGGGGCATGCATTATTTTAAAACCCCATTGCGTGTTTCGCGCAAACTACCAGCCACCATATCCGTGGAGCATTTAAAAGAGACAACGCAACATTATACCTATACATTAACAGCACTGCACCAACAAATAAACCCAGACCCTGCAACAGCAGTAGTAACCCCCTTGGAAACTGATGCGCTGCTTGCCTTAGCTACCTCCACAATGGAACATTCTAGCTTGCGCCCCTCCAAAATTCACGGCAAAGCCAAAGCTACCCTATTCCCTACCCTGTTGAGTTATATGGGTTTTGGTGGTTATTTAAACCCTTTTACGCACGAAGCCCAAGTAAACACCTTACAGCCCAAGCTTCGTGTGCTTACGACCGCCTGTCATGAAATTGCACATCAATGGGGAATTGCTGCAGAAGATGAAGCCAACTATATCAGCATCAAAGCAACAACTGCTTCAGAAGTTGCTGTGGTTCGTTATGCAGGGCATCTCTTGGCTTTTCAGCATTTAATTAATAGTCTCTATCGCGCAGACGCACAGCAAGCAAAAGCAGTAATGGACAAGCTGCCTGAGGGAATTCTAGAAAATATTAGAGAAGTACGTGCGTTTTGGGAAAAATATCAAAATCCTTTTGAGGTAGTTTTTGAACGCAGTTACGACCAATACCTAAAAGCCAACCAACAGCAAGCAGGGATTAAAAGCTACTCGCTGGTGGTCGATCTTCTGGTTGATGACTATATCAATCGATAATAACAGGTAAGCCCAGCGCTTCACTATCGCTTATGGCTTTAGCTGTTGCGGCTGCAAGTGCATCCACTTGTGGCGCTAATTCATTGAGCAAGGCTACTGCCATATCATAGCTTTCCATGTGCATGGCTGTTGGACCGTAGGTGTTGGAATAAAAACCTCGCGATGCCACAGATATCCTAAACGAAAGTGTTGGCGTGTCTTTCTCCCCTACTTCGCCTTTGGCATCACTGCCGTCAATCTTGCGCTCCAAATCATATTGTTGCTTTTGCAAGTCATATACCGTCTTATGAAGCACATCTTGATTTGCTTGTGCAAAAACAATTGCTTTTGATAAAGCAGCTATTTTCTTCTTTGTTTTCTCGAGCTTCTTATCCATGATTTCTGATTTCACATACAGTGCATTAAGCTTGGCTTTGTATGCATTATGCGAAGCGGCCTTTGGGTTTGTCAAAACATTTTGACGTAGTCGTGCTACTTCAAATGCTTCCTTTGGTGTGAGCTGAAGCAGTGCGCCATTGTGCTTTTTAAACAATTGCACATAGTAAGTGCCTGGTGCTACATCAGAACGCAATCCTGTGCCACTATCTCGACTGGAATAAATATCCAATGCCGATGCAAGACGCTCGCGCAAATCCCAATGCTTTCTATGGATTCCTTTGGTATATGCCCCCGATATTTCCGTTAACACTTTGCCAGAAGCATCTGTCACACGCAATATGGCTTGTGGCTTCTTTTCAAAATCTTCGGCATCTAACGCCTCCCAGCCTGGGAATGGAATATCCTTTTTGTCTTTCTTCAACTTCTTTTCGGATGCCTTACGCTTGGCCTTCATGGTTTTGGTGTCGTTTGCGATATAGTAAGTGAACTGTGCTCCATAAGTTGGGTTTTTCGCTGTGTAAAAAGATGCGCCTTGACTAGAAGTGCCGCCACGCTCTTGCACATATTGCAAGGCTTTTTCTATAGGAAAAAGTTGATCTCCTTTTGCTAGATTTTCTTCTGAAATAGCACGCAGTGGGCTGTAGTCATCAAGGATATAAAAACTACGGCCAAAAGTAGCGGCTACCAGATCGTTTTCACGTTTTTGGATAGCCAAATCACGCACTGAAATTGTGGGCATGCCATTGCTGAATTTATGCCAAGCATCCCCTTGATTTAGGCTTACATAAACTCCGTATTCTGTTCCTAAAAACAACAGTTGGGGATTTACGTGGTCTTGAACCAGTCGCCATATAAGCGTTCCTTCTGGAATACCTTTGGTGATGGATTTCCATGACTTGCCACCATTTGTTGTTTTGTAGAGCATGGGGCGATAGTCACCAAGTTTGTGGTTGTCCAATGCCACATAGGCAACGTTAGCATCAAACATATCGGCTTTGATATCATTGATAAAGGCCGTAGCAGGCACGTCGGGTAGCTTATCAACAGTCAGTGTGCTCCAAGTGGCACCACCGTCTTTGGTAGCGTGCAAGAGTCCGTCGTCTGTACCGGCATATAAAATATTTTCGTCTTGTGCAGATTCAGCCAAAGAAGTAATGGTGTTATAGGTTGACATGGCATAAACATCCCAAGCGGCATCCCAACTCTGTTGACGACCCATAATCGGCAATGCTAAGCGTTCTTCATTTTTTGTCAAATCTGAGGATATAGCATTCCAACTGTCTCCCCTATTTTCGGATCGCCAAACACGTTGTGAGCCGAAATAAAGCCGTTTTGGGTCGTGTTGGCTCACCAATATGGGTGCATCCCAGTTAAAGCGCTCATAAGGCTCGTCTAGCCCATTTTGAGGACGTATATATACTGCTTCGCCTGTTGTTCTGTCTACACGGTGTAAATTACCTTGCTGCGACTGCGCGTATACAATATCTGGATTGCCTGGTTCTGTGGCAGGTTGGTGTCCATCGCCGCCCAATAACACAAACCAATCTGCATTGCTGATGCCATTTCTGTTGAAGGTCTGTGAAGGTCCCCCTTGGGTATTGTTGTCTTGTGTACCTCCAAAAATATTATAGAAAGGATAAGCATCATCCACAGCAAGTTTGTAAAACTGTGTCAGCGGTAGATTGTTCACAAACTTCCAGTTTTCTGTATCATCAAAAGTTTCGTAAATACCCCCGTCAGTACCCACCAATATATAGTTGGGATCATCAGCTTTAAAAACCATAGCATGATTATCGGAGTGTTTGTTGGATTCTTTCATGGTATAAAAGTCCTTGCCGCCATTTTCAGAAACCAATACACGAACGTTCATCAAATAAATACGATCGAAATGATGGGGCGAAGCCACCAACTCTTGGTAGTAATGTGGCCCTGTACCACCTGAAACGGTGTCGGACATTTTTTTCCAGCTTTCACCTGCATTTGCTGAACGATACACACCACCTTTTTTGCGATCTAACTCAATAGCTGCATAAATTACATCGGGCTGCATAAGGGAAATAGCAAGACCTATTTTACCCATATTAGAGGATGGTAAACCTGTTTTAAGTTTGCGCCAGCTTTCGCCGCCGTCAACAGATTTATAGATGGCTGTTCCAGGTCCACCACCCATATAGGCCGCTACGTTGCGGTGTCTTTGCCAGCTAGCTGCATAGAGCACATTTGGGTCACGCGGATCAATGAGAAGGTCGGTAACTCCCGTCCATTCGTCCAAATCCATGGTTTGTCTCCACGTATTTCCGCCATCTGTGGTTTTATATAAACCCCGTTCGCCTCCTGAACTCCACAACGGACCTTGAGCGGCTACCCACAGCGTGTTTGAGTCTGTTGGGTGTACAATGATTTTAGAGATATGTTCTGATTTTTTAAGCCCTTTATTTACCCAAGTCTTACCCCCGTCACGACTCAAATACATGCCATGGCCAATACCTACGTGTCTGCCTCCTACATTTTCACCGGTTCCCAACCAAACGATTTGGCTGTTGTTGGGGTCTAGCGTAATTGCGCCCGTGGAATAGAACAGCTGCTTATCTGCTAGCGGTTTCCAAGTAGTTCCAGCATTTGTTGTTTTCCATACACCACCCGAACCAACAGCAACATACCAAACGTTTTCATTATTGGGGTCAATGGCAATATCGGCGATACGACCCGACATAAACGCTGGACCTACGCTGCGAAAGGAAAAGCCACTTAAGGCTTGTTCGACAGGACTCTTGTCTTTTTCTATGTCCTTTTCTTTGTCTTGTGACTGCGCTGGTGTGTAACAGAGTATTATAGAAGTAAATAAGAAAGTAATAAGTCTCATTGTGAGGGGTTTAAAAAATTAGTAGGTTAATGTAATATTTATTTTTTAAATCATGAACTCGTTTAAACGTTTTGGGTTTAAGCGAACCTGCCTGCGGTCCGCCTGAACGGAACGGGCAGGGCAGGCAGGAATGAGATGAAAACAGGGCTGAAAATGACAATTTTTTAAGGAATAGAAAAAGTTTAAGCGAGTTCCATAAGCAGATATCCTATTAATGCATAAGCAATGTGTATTTTTGCGCCATGCGAAGAAACAAACCACAACCCCCTATCGAAAAATTAACCATAGACGGCATTGCCCAAAAAGGCAAAGGTGTGGGTCGTACACCAGATGGCCAAGTGGTATTTGTAAAAGGTGCCATCCCAGGTGATATTGTAAGCGTTACGGTTCAAAAGAAAAGACGCCGCCACCTTGAAGGCAAGGTATCCAACATCATTAAGGCCAGCCCAGACAGAATTGAAGCTGTTTGTGATCATTTTGGCGTTTGTGGTGGTTGCAGCTGGCAACATATGTCTTACGAAGCGCAATTGAGACACAAACAAACTGAGGTAAATGAAGCCTTGGCGCGTATCGGTGGTCTCGAAAACGTAAACTATGCACCCATCATCGGCTGTGAAGAAACCTTTGGCTATCGAAACAAGATGGAATTTAGCTTTTCTGCACGACGCTGGCTGAGTTTTGAAGAAATTAATGGGGACAACAAAATTGAAGACCGCACGGCGCTTGGGTTCCATATTCCAGGAATGTGGGATAAAATTGTGGATATTGAACATTGCCACATCCAACCTGATTTACCCAATAAAATAAGGAATGAGATTAAGAACTATGCGCGTGAACATAAGTTAAGCTTTTACGATGCTAGAGAACAAGAGGGCTTTTTGCGTTCATTGATGCTTCGCACAACACTTTCTGGCGAATTGATGGTCGTCATACAGTTTTTCCACGAAGACAAAGCCGCACAAACGGGCTTATTAACATACCTCAAAGAAACCTTCTCAGAAATCACCTCTTTGCAATACATCATCAACGAAAAGGGCAACGATACCATATACGATCAAGAGATACACTGCTTTAGTGGCACTGCTTATATCACAGAAAAAATGGGTGACTTGTCATTTCGCATCACACCAAAGGCCTTTTATCAAACCAATCCAGCACAAGCAGAAGTCTTATATGCCAAAGCCTTAGAGATGGCGGAGCTAAAGCCCACGGACGTGGTCTACGATTTGTATACAGGCTTGGGCACCATTGCACAATATGTGGCGCATGCATGCAAAAAAGTAGTTGGCGTGGAGTCTGTTCCAGACGCTATTGTGGCTGCAAAAGAAAATGCCAAGCGAAATAAAATTGACAACGCAACATTCAAAGTGGGCGATATGCGCAAGGTTTTTACCGATAGTTTTGTCAAGCGATACAATACGCCTGACATCGTTATCACAGATCCACCCCGAGATGGCATGCACAAGGATGTGGTTGAACAATTACTTAAAGTAAATCCTTCTAAAATACTGTATATCAGTTGTAATCCGTCAACACAAGCACGTGATTTAGCCATGCTAAAAGATGTATATAAGGTTGAACTCAGCCAAGCAGTTGATATGTTTCCGCATACCCAACACGTTGAAAATATTGTACTTTTGTCTAAGGTATCATGAAAAAGCTTTTAACCCTCATCGCTGTATTATTAATGTGCCTTACTGCATGTGAACCTGATGACATCTGTCTTGAAGGAACGCCAGGGACACCTAAGTTGATTGTGGTGTTTTATGATAAGAATCAAACCGAGACAAAGAAATCAGTAGTTGATTTACAGGTTAAGGGCGTTGATATGGAGGGGTTATTATTCGATGCTACAGCAGACTCCATTGCACTTCCGCTAAAAACCCTTGCTAGCAGCACTTCTTTTTCATTGACAACGACGCAAAATGGCAATGCGGTTGAAGACATTATTACGTTTAACTACGACCCAGAAGATCAATTTATAAGCCGTGCTTGTGGATACAAAACTGTTTTTACTAATTTGACATTTTCAACAGGAAATCCATTAAATTTTATAAGCAGTATAGAAATACTAACTAACACAATTCCAGACAACAACAATACGCATGTTAAAATATTACATTAAATTTTTGATGCTATTTATTTTTACATCTGTTTGGTCTCAAACGGAGGTTGAAAAGGACAGTTTATCCAATGAATTGCGCTACGGTTTGCGCGTTGGAATTGACATCAGCAAACCCATTCGCATGCTGATAGAACCCGGCTACAAAGGATTGGAATTGGTGGGTGATTATCGCCTCACAAGAAACTTGTATGTGGCAGGTGAATTGGGCAATGAAACCAAAAACGTAAATCAAGATGGTGTACATTTTGAAACGGCTGGCTCCTACTTAAAGCTTGGTGTCGACTACAATGTTTATGACAATTGGCGCGGCATGGACAACCTGATTGTTGTTGGGTTTCGATATGGCATCAGTCAACACAAGCAGACATTGCTGGGGTATAATCGCCTTATAGATGACAAGTATTGGGAAGAAAACAACAAAGTAACACTGAGCACACCCACAAGCTACGAAGGTCTAAACGGCCATTGGATTGAACTGCACCTTGGATTTAAAGCAGAATTACTACGCAACCTCTATATGGGCATTAGTATGCAAATGCATCGCTTGTTATCTGATAAAGACCCAGGTAACTTCGAAAATTTATTTATTCCGGGGTTTAATAAGGTACTGACCAACAACCCTTACGGCGCAGGAATAAACTATACGATCAGCTATCAGTTGCCTATCTATAAGAAGTAATTAACACTTATAGGGCGATTTTCGCCAAGGCAGTTTCACCCACAACACTTCTTTTTTGACCAAAAATTTAGGCGCACTCAAACTGGCCAATATTGCTGCCATAAGCATTACCAACAGATAAGGAAAACCCATCAGTAACAGCAAAACAAAGCGATAAAGAACAAACAATGCTGCAAAGCACAACAGGTTTAGCAAGAAAGCTTTTGTCTTTGCGTGCATTACTCAGGTTTAATTTTATGAACCTTCTTGGTACCGCTATATAATTCGTACTTCACCAGCTTACTTTCCAGTTTGCCGTTAAACACCTTAATACGCCTTGAAGGTCTTAGCCCAACATGTTTCAAGGCTTCCATATTAGCGGTAATAAACCACGCTTGCGATCCTGAATAGGATTGTTTAAGGGTATCCCCTATACGGTTATAAAAGACATCTACATCGATAGGCAGCCGCTCACCATAAGGAGGATTAAACAATATATGCAGCGATTTGTCTGGGTCTAATTTTTCAGTTCTAAAAAAGTCTTCTCTATCAATTTTGATAAAATCGTCCAAGTTGGCGTTGCTAATATTTTGTGCTGCTTTTCGAATGGCAGAGGGCGCCTTGTCATAACCTGTTATACTGTAGGAAAACGATCTGGTTTTGTTAAGCGAAGATGCTTCTATTTTTTCATAGAGGTCGTTATCCCAATCTGACCACTTTTGAAAGGCAAACTCTTTTCGATTCAAATTGGGTGGGATATTACAAGCTATCATGGCGGCTTCAATCAGCAAAGTACCACTTCCACACATGGGGTCGAGAAAGTCCGTGTCACCACGCCAACCTGACAGCATCAGTATACCGGCTGCCAACACCTCGTTTATGGGTGCAATATTGGTAGCAGAGCGATAACCACGCTGGTGCAAAGAAGTGCCAGAACTGTCGAGAGAAACCTCTACTATCTTATCAGTAACATATAAATGAATGCTAAAATCTGGAAAATCCTTGTCAACATTTGGTCTTGAGCCCACACGGCTTCGGAACCGGTCTACCAATCCATCTTTTGCTTTTAATGCCACATACATGCTGTTTTGCGGGTCACTTGTCATCACGGTAGCACGAATGGCAAAGGTGCTGTTTTCGTCCATGATATCTTCCCACGCAATCCCGTGCATGGCCTGATAGACTTCATCGATTTTTGAGATATTACTTCGATGGATGGGCTTTAGAATACGCAAGGCGGTGCGTAAACACAAATTTGCCTTGTACATAAAGCCGGTATCGCCCACAAACTGAACATTTCGCACGCCAATCTTAACAGCTTGTGCGCCCAACGTTTTTAGCTCTTGTGCCAATATCTCTTCCAAGCCAAATAAGGTTTTGGCCACCATAGGAAACAATCCCGAATCGCTTTTGATCATATGCCTAAATTTAGGTTAACTAATTGATTTTTAATCATTTCCTTTTGCTGAGAAATTTACAGCTATCGTTTAAATCTCGCTTTGCGAGTTCTTGGGGCTAAAATAGCTTAAATTTGCAGGATGACGGAAGATAATCCTGCTTGGTATCAGACTTGGTTTGACACACCTTATTACCACATATTATATCAAGACAGAGACATTGCTGAGGCAACACTTTTCTTGCAAAATCTACTTGCTTATCTGAAGCTAGAACAGCATCAAAGCATTTTAGACGTCGCTTGCGGCAAGGGAAGACATGCTTTATACCTGGCTTCGCAAGGTTTTCAAGTAACGGGAATTGATCTGAGCCCCAACAGCATTTCCTTTGCACAAGAAGAAGCTAAATCTAAAGCACTAGACGCCAAATTTTATGTACACGACATGCGAATGCCGGCACACGAGCAAGCTGCTGTGGTATTAAATCTATTTACAAGCATTGGCTATTTCGAAGATAAAAATGACAACCAGAAGGCCATACAGGCTTTTTATGACAGCACAGCGGTTGGTGGCTATGTCGTTATTGACTTTCTACACGCGCCTAGCGTAAAACAAGGCCTAGTAGCAGATGAGATAGTCACTAAAGGTGGCATACAGTTTACATTAAAGCGCACTTTTGACGCGGGATGGATACAAAAAAACATTTCGTTTATTGAAAATGGCGTATCCTATGCGTTTCAAGAACGGGTAGCGGCACTTGGACTTGCCGATTTTAAACAAATGTTTGAGGCGGTTGGTTTTAGCGTTCAAGACGTATTTGGCGATTATAATTTAAATCCATTTGTGGCAGAAACTGCAGAACGTTTAATTTTGGTAGCAAGAAAATGAATTATATCCTTCCTTTTTTAGCAGTTGCACTGGGTGCATTATTTGTATTGATAGGGAAATCGACAGTAAGAAAACAATTGCCCTTACTGTTGGCTTTCAGTGGTGCCTTTCTGCTGGCCACCACCATCACCGCTGTATTTCCAGAAGTATTTGTACATGGAAATGGCCATATCAGCTACTGGGTATTGGCGGGCATTATGGTACAAATTGCATTAGAAAACCTCACCAAGGGTGCAGAGCATGGGCACATTCATGCGCATGGCAATTCCAGCTTACCTTGGGCTCTGGTTATTGGACTATCATTACATGCCTTTATTGAAGGTTTTCCCATTGCGCAACACCAAGAGTTGCTTTGGGCCGTTGCCATTCACAAATTGCCCATAGCCATGCTACTTGTCGCCGCACTCTGGAAAACCAAATCCTCCATGATGCGTAAATTCTCAATACTAATTGTGTTTGGACTGATGACGCCATTGGGGAGTTTTTGTAATGCAACTATTCCAGAGCTACAACCTTATGCGCTTAACATTACAGCGCTTGTTGCTGGCGCAATGCTGCATATTTCCACTACCATACTTTTTGAAAGCGCAGAAAACCACAAATTTAACCTGCCCAAAGTACTGGTAATCCTCTCTGGCTTGGGTCTGGCTGCCCTATTGCATTAGAAGCTTAGTTGTAACATTTGTGGAGATTATGCGTTATCTGTGTATGTCCCAAAATCATGTTACAAAAAATAACCCTACTACTATTCGTTGTTGGCGCATTTGCACAAACACCAAATTTTGATGGTATAGTTGATGAGAATGAATGGCGAGACGCACAGCGTTTTTCAATAAACTATGAAATTGAGCCCACAGATAACGGGCCTGCGCAACACGCCACAGAAGTTTTTGTTACACATACAGAAACAGATATTTATATGGGTTTTATTGCCTTTTGTGATATGAAAAATCTTCGCTCATCACTAAGGAGTCGCGACAACATAGGCAATGATGATAATGTAGCAGTTGGATTTGACCCTTATGGTGATGGTCGTTATATGATTGTTCTGGGAGCCAATCCAGAAGGTAGCCAATTTGATTTTAAGATTTTGCCCAATGGAAATCAAGATGACTATGATTTAAACTATCAGACTAAGGCATCAAAACACGACAACGCCTACCATGTAGAGTTCAAAATACCTGTAAGTGGTTTGCAATTTAAAGCCGATGCATCCATGTCTTGGCCTGTTGTTTTTGCAAGAGGGAGTTTCGCTAACAACACCCGAATACAAATGTTTAACTTTCCACTTGACAGGTCCAACCCTTGTGTTGTGTGTCAAACACCTGATCGGATTACACTTGACAATATCAAATCCAAAAAAAGAGCAAATCTAATTCCATATACATACATTGGAAAATCTGGACATAGTGTAAATAACACCTATAT
>QXZR01000038.1 GCA_009886265.1 Flavobacteriaceae bacterium | reverse complement strand
GTGCATCAGTTGAAGGAAATTGGGCTGGAGCTGCTACCGAACAATACTTTCAAGAAGTAGCACAAGCGGGCTTTACCAACGTACGTATTCCCATTGATTTTTTTGGTAGTAGAACTTCGGGGAGTACAACATCTTATAGTTCAAATGAAAACACAACCTTTACAGGCTCAAGATCTGATTTTGTTGTAAGTGCCAGCTACTTAGACCGACTGGAGACCGTAATTGGCTGGGGCTTGGCAAACAACCTTGTTGTTGTTCTTGATTTTCATGGGGCAACGCTCAAATCAGAATTTATTTACACCTTTGACCCAAGTCAAACAGCGTATTATACGCATCCCACTTCAGCAAAACGAGTCGCTGACCTTGCTAAATTTTATTCCATTTGGGAACAAATAGCCAATCGCTTTAATACATATAGCGATGATTTGATTTTTGAGGTGATTAACGAACCTTATTTTCATATTTCTGAAGCAGATATGAACGCCATAAATACTGAGGTAATTTCAATTGTCAGAAACTCGGGCGGGAATAATCCTACACGAAAAATTATCGTCACAGGGGGAACAAAAACAAGCTACGAAGCCATTACTACAATTAGTCCTCAAATTATAAATAATGACGATTATTTAATAGCTACTTTTCACTATTATCGCCCGTTTCAGTTCACTAAATCAAGTGATTATAGATATAATGATAATAGCTGGGGCACTGCAGCAGATATAAATAATGTTTCAAATGAATTTGATGTTGTTGCCAATTGGGCAGCTGGATTTAATCCTACAGTAGCAGTTTACTTGGGCGAGTTTGGAGCCGATAATTATTACGGATATGACTATTCGGATGGCGATTTAAGACAAATTTCAGCCAACAACCCACCAAACGGCACAGGGTATGCCGATGGAGGTCCAGACCCAAAATCAAGAGTGGCTTATCATGGTTATGTTGCCAATGCAGCAATAGATAAGAATTTTGCCTTTTCAGTATGGGATGCAGGCGGTTCTTCCAATAAAACCATACATTTTAGAAAAGATGCTGGAATGCTTGCTTATAATTTCGACTTCTTTTCCATTAATAGTTTTTCGCCAAAATCTACTTCAGCTAGCACTGTTTTAGAAAGTAGTGCTTGGGTCGATGACGTTAAAAATGCACTCCTGAACCCATATACGCAACCCAGTTGTACTGATTCAGACGTGTTAAAAAACATGGACTTTGAATGTGGCCACGATACCAACTGGACTTTTTTTGCAAAAAAACCAGAAGCCGCTGGTAGCGTAGCTGCCGATAAAGCAACGTATGAAGATGCGTCATTCAGGTCAAGAACCGGTTCACACGGCGCAAAAATAAATGTCTTTCAATCTGGAGATTTAAATACCGCTTTGCTGTCCAACATAACCTATAATGCGAATGGAAATTTAGATAACAAGCGTCTAACTTTTTCGGTATATGGAAAGGGGAGTACAGCAGACTTACCGTTCAAATTACGAGTAAAATATAACCAAGGCGCAATAAATTACAGTGTTTCAGCCGAACAGCTATTGGGGATTTCTTACTCCGAATCACCCTATGAGATTTCTTTTGACGTCCCCGCAGGAACTACATCTATCGAACTTCAACTTATGTGTGGCGCCAATGTTGGAACATACTATTTTGATGATTTTTCGGTTTCTGAGAGTACATTAAGTATTAAAGAAGTTGCTCAGCCAATACACGTTTATCCAAACCCAACACACAATAGTTTTAGTGTGTCATCAAATGCTTTGATGCGTAGCATGTCTCTGTTTGATATAAATGGTAAGCTTCAAAAACACTGGGACATGCCCCAAGTGCATTATGAGCTTTCTTTTTTAAAGAAAGGCTTATATTTTATAGAATACCAAACCGAAAAAAACGCAAATCGAGTTGCAAAAATTATTAAAAAATAATAACGTAAAATTAAAAATCAACTATTAGCCCCATGCAAATTTTCCGCTATTTAGTATTATTCGTTTGCACATATACTATGTGTGCCCAAAATGATCAACCGTTAAACGTAGTGTTTATTGCAGTTGACGATTTAAAGCCAACTATCCGCAGCTTTGGTGACAACCTTGCTGTTACACCCAATATGGATTTGTTGGCAAGAAAATCTAGTTTGTTTCTAAATGCACATACGCAGCAGGCCATTTGTAGTCCATCCCGAATAAGTCTGCTAACGGGCTTGCGCCCCGACAAGACACAAGTCTATGATTTGAAAACCCGAATGCGTGATAAACTTCCAAATGTGGTTACTATCCCACAGCACTTTAAGCAAATGGGGTATACCACTGCAGGAGTTGGTAAAATATTCGATCCGCGTGGTGTTGACAAGCAGACTGATGCACCTTCATGGTCAAAACCTTTCAAACGCGCACATCAGCTTAAGTATCCAAAAGAATGGGGTTCGCCTGTGATGGGATATTATCAAAATCAGGAAATCAAGGACAATATCAAGACATATCTTGAGTCGAATAACGTCAAAAGCAGTCAAGCAGCGAAGGCATTAAAAGGCAAATATAAACCACCTGTTTCTTCAAGCCCTGCGCCAGACGAAGCGTATGCAGATGGGGCCATTGCCGCAGAAGCATTGCGGATGATTGATGACCTGTCTCAAAACAAAGAACCTTTTTTTCTTGCGGTTGGCTTTAAGCGTCCGCATTTACCATTTTCTGCCCCGCAGAAATATT
>QXZR01000037.1:333-7901 GCA_009886265.1 Flavobacteriaceae bacterium | reverse complement strand
TACAAATTTTACTCATTTCAATCGCAAAATTCACTCGAATTGACAGAACTTAATCAAAATGCAAAACGGATTAGTTTATTTTTTTGGCAAAACACCTACTATGTTTTTTTGATAAGCCGTATGCAGCGTGGTCTTTAACTCCAATACCACATCTGCAAATTCCTTTTGGCTTACAACATTCACGTTTTCGTCCTTATTGGCTCGGTGATCGTAGAGCATGGAAGCAACGGTTGTATTATCCGTTGGCCTGATAAACTCGGTGTAGCTAAAGTCTTTTGTCTTCAGCGTAAATCCTTTACCCCTTTTAATAAAAACATGTTTTTTTCCTTCGGATTTTGGATTGGACATAACAGCTACCAAACTCGTTCCATCCAATTGACCAGCAGGTGGCTCAAGACCACAAATTTCAGCCAGCGTAGGGTAAACATCCACCAATGCCGTTAGTGCATCTGTTGATCCTGTGGCTTTGGCAAGCGGATTGTAAATAATCAGTGGTACTTGGGTTGAGGTGTTGTAGTTGGTAAATTTTGCCCATTGGGTGTGCTCTTGCAAATTATAGCCGTGGTCAGAAACCAAAACAACAATGGTATTCTTATCAAGCCCTTGATCCTTAAGCGCATCTACTATTTTGCCAATCAAAGCGTCTGAGTAAGAAACCGTGGCATAGTAGCCGTGAATTAAATCTATTGCTATACTGTCTGAAACCTGACCCCGTTTGGGTATGTTGGTATAAGAGCGCATTTCTGGCCAATTGCTAATGCTCATTTTTGGAGCGCCAACTGGCATATAGTTGTAGTTTTCAGGCTGTTTAATGTCATTTCTATCGTATAAATCCCAGTATTTTGTTGGGGCATTGAACGGTAAATGCGGGCTTATAAAGCCAGCCGTCAAAAAGAAAGGAGCGCCATTTTTCTTTAGCTTTTTAATATCCCTAATGATTTTTTCCGTCATCAAGCCGTCAATATAGGTGGAGTCTGTAACCTCCGCACTTTCATACGCAGGGCCTCTGTCTGTCATTTTATAGGTTGCTATATTTTCTGGATTGTGATAATCTTTCCAAAGCGATTGCCAATAATCGGTTGGTGCCAAGCCGGTGTCGTTCTTATCAAATGCATACGGACGCCAAACCTCATCCCAGTCTGTTTCCCTGTCATCTAAATGATGGTAGATTTTACCGTTTGAAATGGTTGTATATCCATTTTCTTTAAATAATTGCGGAAGACTTATGGCGTCGGGTGTTTCTTTTTCAGCAAAAGTGTTGTAATCTAAAAACCTGTTTTTTGTGGGTAGCATCCCTGTAAGCATACTGGCACGAGATGCCCCACAAACGGGTATATTGCAATAGGCATTCGTAAACTTCACGCCTTTTGCTGCCAGTGCATCAATATTTGGAGATTGAATTTGTGCTACCCCATAACTGCTTAATTCAGGACGTAAGTCGTCCATATAAAACAATAAAACATTTGGTTTTTGAATGGTCTTATCGGTGCTTATTTCTTCACAATGCAATAAAGACAGGAAAGATAAAACGAGTAGTTTTTTCATAACATATAACTATTTTAAATCACTTAACAACAGACACCATCGAGGGTACTTTTAAAAATTAACGCCTTTTATTTGGCCCTAGGAAATATACGCTTAGGTTCCCGCCAAGGCTTGGCAAAATCAATTTGCAATCCAAGGCCATCGGGAGTTTCTTTGGCTACTGCAATACGGTCTTGTATTACGTGCGTTAAAGAGTCCTGAACAGCAGCATAGCCTGCCTTATCGGCTATATTGTTTAGTTCTGCTGCATCAAATTTATGGTCGTATAATTCATAGTGCATACGTCCTTTGTACTGCCATTGCGTAAGACGATAGCGCTGCGTTTTGATGGTGTAGCCTTTGCCCCATCCTGTGGGGGTATAAACCCGTAACTCGGTCAATGCATTTTTTCTAATGGGCTCTCGAGCACCATCAAAATAAGGCATTAAGCTTTTGCCTTGCACAAATTGAGGCGTCTGCATTTGCATCATATCCATAAGCGTAGGGTATATATCAACGAGTTCAACAGGCGCGTCAACATTCCCCTTATTGCTTTTTATTCCAGGCCCAGCAAAAATCAAAGGAACTCTAGTGGCATCATTAAAAAGCGTTTGCTTCTGCCAATGCCCATGCTCTCCAAGGTGATAACCGTGGTCTGAAGTAAACACAACTATGGTGTTTTTATCAAGACCTGTTTCTTTAAGCTTGTCTAAAACGCGCCCCACTTGAGCATCCACAAAACTGGTAGTGGCATAATAAGCATGTTTTATTTTTTTAGCCAATTCTGGATCTAAATTAAGTTGTTCTTTTTTAACGCGTACAGATCTGGCGGCAGGCTTTGGAAGGGTTTGCAAATAGGCTTCCGAGCTTTCTGGAACAGAAAAATCGTCAATATCATACATGTCAAAATAGGCCTTTGGCGCAACAAAAGGAACATGCGGTCTATAGAGCCCATATGCCAAAAAGAAATTTTCACCACTCGCGGCAAATTCATCAAGAAAAGCCATGGTTTCTGTTGCTCCTATGCCGTCGGTTTGCTCTTCATCGGTACCATCAGCTTCAAGCCAACTTAAGACACCTCCGTCCAAAACTTCCTTTAAGCCTTCAAGCTTATACTCCTCTTTTTTGTCACGTCCATAGGGATTTACGGTGCGATCCCAAGTAAAGGAATCGTCATGTCCTGCTGTTCCAATATCCCTTGGATTGTGGTAATGGTAAATTTTACCCACCCTTACCGAGTGGTAATTTTCTGTTCTAAATTTCTGTCCCAATGTGACAACGTCTGGAATGGTTTGTCTCACATACAAACGTAGATCTTTGGATTTAGTTTGGTCAGGATATAGGCCCGTCATAAAAGAAACCCTAGAAGGACCACAAAGCGGATATTGCACGTGGGCATCCGTGAAGAGCAAGCCCTCTTTGGCAAGTCGGTCAATGTTTGGCGTTTTGGCCAAAGGGTCGCCATAGGCACCAAGGGCACAATTCAAATCATCAGCAACAATAAACAACACATTGCGTTTGTCTGTTGGCTTATATGGTTTAGAACCTGTGATTGTTGTAGTAAGAGCTACTAGAATAAAAACGTTGAACAGCTTCATAGATTTAATTAATATGGAAAAACAATAACGATTTTTAATAATTACGCTTATAGTTACCCCAAGCTTTCATTTTATCAGACCCAATAGTACCTTTTAACTTACCGTGGAGTTTGTCGTAAACTTTACGAAGCGCTGCTTTTCTCGCATCGGCATCATCAACATATTTTGTTCTGATCTCCATTGCGGCTTGAAAACGATTAAGCTGAATCTCGTAAACTTTGGCTTTATCTTCTTCACTTAACGATAGTACTTGAGCCATTTCATTGGTGAGTTCAGCAGCTCTTTCTGCAGCGATATCTTGTGCAAAAACAGCAGTTGCAGAGAGTGTTAGAGCAAAAATTAGCATGTATTTTTTAATCATGATTACATTTTTTAATTAATTAAACTATTGTCAAAACTGCCTATAAATGTTTAAATCTACTGAAAATCAATCCAATACAAAAAAAAGCTAGTGGTAGGAGTTAAACTGCTCTAGCGTTTTTTGCTTCCAACTAATTCCCGGCTTCCATTTGGGTGCTTTGACTTCTTTTAAATACGTTTCTAGTGCCAATTCAAGCATTTTTGCTTTTTCAGGATGCGAAAGGGCTACATCATTATTTTCTTCATAATCAACATCTAGATCAAATAATTTAATCTCATTGTTGTCGTAGAACTTAATCAACTTAAAGCGATCTATTACGATCGCAGAATGTGCCCTTTTGAGTGCTATGCCGTTTTCGTAAGGCACGTGAAAAATGAGTGCATTGGTATTGCGTTTAACTTTTCCCCTGCCTCTTCTAAAAAGCAATTTCTTAAAGCTACCCCCATCTAAATCATCTATCAATGGCAATTCCGTACCTGCCAAATCTACCAAAGTAGGCAAAACATCAGAAAAGCTAATGGGTGTTTGACTGGCAGCACCACGCTTAATTCTTGGTCCACTGATAATAAACGGCACCCTAATACCGCCTTCCATAGCATCCCATTTACCCCTACTCAAAGGAGTGTTGGTCCCGTGAGCATAGTATGACTTTGGTGGCATAACAGGCACAGCTCCGTTATCGGAAGTGTAGATGACATAGGTGTTTTTATCAAGCCCCAGAGCTTTGACTTTGTCTAGCAATAAGCCAACCCCGCTGTCCAAGTCTTCTGTCATGGCAGCAAACCCAGCATGTTTTTGGTATTTCCCCTTTGGTAAGGCTTTGTATTTTTCTAAGCTTGCCGCACGAAGCATAATGTCGGAATGCACGGCATAATGGGATACTTGCAAGTAGAATGGGGTGTTGGAATTTGCCTGTCTTTCAACAAAATCAATAGCTTTTTTGGTTGTGCTGAAAATCTTTTTAGGGTCTTCACTGACGTTGTTCCGCCATTGATTTCTGTTGTTTTTATGGTCAAACCCGCCATTTTTGTTTCCCGTAATGCCGTCGCTTTCGTCATACCCAAGTACCGCTGGATCTACGCTTATACCCCATTTGCCAAAGTGTGCCGCTTTGTAGTTTGGATTGATTTGTTTCAATAACTTCGGGATGGTAATGGCTGTGTTGTGGTTGATATGCTTGGTGCTCATGCCAACGCGGATCATACGAAGACGTGCAGGTGTTTGCCCAAACTGAATACTGTAACGCGAGGGCGAACAGACAGGCGCACTGGCATAAGCCGATGAAAAGCGCATCCCTGAACTGGCGAGTTTTTCAATGTTTGGTGTTTGGTGGTAATCGCTTTTGGAAAGTGGGTCGCCATCAGACATTTGGACAGAAGTACCGTTCCATCCTTGGTCATCCACTAAAATAACAATGAAATTGGGGTTGCCCTGAGCATTTGCTGAAGCAAACAAAAGTAACAGTAGTATGAAGGTAATACTTAATCTCATCCTAAATTAATATGTGCCCAACAAAGATGCATTAATGAGATATTTAAAACTATTTCAAATATTCAACTTTATATAACAAATAGTTTATTCTCAAAAAAGCAGATGCGCTACAAGGGTCTATGCTAAGCCAATTAAAACAACAATAAAATCGTGCTTAAAGCTGCTTCCAGCGCACTCCTACAAAAAAACGAATGCCCTGGTTGGAAGCGTAAACATAGGAAGGATCAAAAGTTAAGGCATAAGGATTGTTAGCCGTTTGCAATACATTTCCAGAACCGTCAAAAGCTACTTGCTTGTCAAATGGGTCAAAAGCACGTGAGATACTATTGGCTGGGGGTGTGAAGTTTAAAATATTTTTAACTCCCCCAAAAGTTTCAAAGGCGCCTCCCCAATTTTTAGTGAGCTGAATATTAACAATATTAAACGTTTCAGAAAATATGGGTCTTGGGTCTAGTGCGCCAAGTGTAGGTAGTTTGAGTGGACCTGTAGTTGTACCTGTCAAGTCAAAGGTCAGGTTACTTGTATACCACTTTTTCTCTATTTTCCATACCCCTTGAAAACGCTCCGTTAAATAAGGTCGAGTTTTAACGCCACCCGCTTCAGCATAGGTGTCTACATAAGTAGCGCCTAGATTTATACGAACACCATTTTGGTTGACAAGGTTTGCGTTTAATGATACCCCTGTCGAAATAGATGAGCCATCCAAATTATCGTAAATAATTTTATTTGGGTTTGTGGCATAATCGGGGATAATCTTATTTGAAAAAACAGTGTGGAATAGGCTGAAGTCAATATCAAAAATAGCACCCTGTTTTAAGTAAAACTTTTTGACATAGTTCAGGTTTACATTCCATGATTTTTCAGGCGCCAATTCATCAACAAAAACCACTTCCCTAGCGCCTGTCAAGGCAGCATGATCTTCTGTAAATACTTGAGCAACACGATACCCCGTCCCTGCACTCAGTCTAAAAATAGCACTCTTATCAAGGTTGTTAATCTTGTAGTTGATTCTCGGTGTAAGGATATTTCCATGGATGGAATTGTGGTCGTATCTAAGGCCTAAAAGCAAGGTATTATACGCATCTATTTTAGTTTCGTTTTGAACAAAAACACCCGGTAAATGGGTGACACCAGCATTGTTATTGTACACAGCTGACGTATCATCATCATAATATGTGTATCTGTAAGCAAGCCCAATAAGGAGATCGTTTTTTTGGAGGGTTTTATTCCAAATCATTTGACCAAAGCCAATGGATTGTTTGGCATTAAAAAGGGTTGTGCCATAAACTGAATTTTGGTTGTGGTCATTAAAGCTAAACTGCAAAGACAAGTTGCTGTTGAATTGGTAGTTTCCAAATGCTTCTATTCTAGCCGTGTAAATACTTTCGCCATAAACTTGGTCGCCGCCTCTGTATTTTGCTGACCAATTCATTTGACCGCCCCAACGGTCTTCATAAACAAACCGCATGGCCAATGACAATTTATCGTCAAATGTAAACTTATTGAAAATCGACAAGCGATCTTGTAAAGTCAAATCAGTAAAGCCATCTCCATTGTTGTCAATAGGGTTGCTGTAGTTGTAATAATTTATGCCCAGCAGCCCAGATGAACGAGCCGACAGACGATATTTATATCCCAAATCTGTGTTTGCCTCTCCCCAACCAGAAAAGAAAGTGTCTATCGAAAACTTAGGTGTGTTTTCGGTAAGTTTGGTTATTAAATTAATCACACCACCAATGGCTTCCGATCCGTAGAGTGTGGACGCAGGTCCTTTAACAATTTCAACGCGCTCAATTAAAGATTGGGGAATTCCCGAAAGGCCATAAACAGTTGACAAGCCACTTACAATAGGAAGGCCATCAATAAGCACCATGGTGTAACTTCCCTCTTGGCCATTAATGTGAATATCACCCGTATTACATACGTTGCAATTGAGCTGTGGCCGAATGCCGTTTACATTTTCTAGTGCCTCAAAAACAGAAACTGTTGGGTTAGCTCTAAAAAAAGTCTTGCCATAAACCTCAACAGGAACAGGACTGTCAAGTTTTGAAACGGGTTTGAGTGTGCCTGAAACAACAACTTCTTCAAGCGAGTCGTCTGAAACTAATTCAATGATTCCTAAATCGTATTTGCCATTGGAAATTATAATTGTTTTGGTTTTATGTCCGATGTATGAAATGGTGAGTCTAGGAGCCTTTTTATCCGTTAAAATGGAAAAGGCGCCTTTTTGGTTGGTAGTTACGCCCATTGCAGTTTTATTGAAATAAACGTTGGCGTCGGCCAATGGGACTCCGTCAGAAAAGACCCTGCCTTTTACTACTAAGCTTTGCGCATTCATAGTAAAAACACAAAATAAAATAAGAAAAAAGCTTAAACGCAAGGAGTTGGTTTTTCAGTGCAAAAGTATCTTATTTTTCTGCCAAAGAAAACTATATTAAAATAATAACGTTATATGAAAGTATTGCTTAATATTTTTAGCAAAGAATAAATTTAAAAGCGTGGAAATAAACAATTTTATTTAAATATTAAGTTTAAATTATGTGTTTGGTTTTGTGGCTTGAATTTTGATAATTATTTTTAAAATTGCATAACAA